>NZ_DATCSL010000088.1:0-1263 GCF_036568485.1 Thiomicrospira sp. | reverse complement strand
ATTGTAGTGGCATAGTGAATTTGGCCACCTAATTAGAGGTGCTACCATGCATCAAGAAGCAATTAGGTGGCAGTATGAAAACAAGACCAAAACGTAATTTCAGTCCTGAGTTTCGACTCGAAGCGGCACAGCTGGTTGTTGATCAAAACTACAGTATTCGGCAGGCAGCAGAAGCCATGAATGTAGGCCTCTCAACAATGGATAAATGGGTTCGCCAGCTACGCCAAGAGCGTAACGGTGAAAGTCCAAAAGCAACGCCAATGACGCCCGATCAACTCAAGATTCGTGAACTTGAAAATCGTATTCGTCGGATCGAGATGGAAAAAGACATATTAAAAAAGGCTACAGCTCTCTTGATGTCGGACTCCCTGAACAGTTCTCGTTAATTGAGAAACTCAAGAAGAGCTACCCAGTGAACACGCTCTGCGAAGTATTTGGCATACATCGCAGCAGCTTTAAATACTGGAAACAACGTTCAAAAAGACCTGCATGTGTCGTAAAAGCTATGGAAATATCCAAGATTACAAAGCTCTTTGAGGATAGCGAGGGCTCAGCTGGTGCGCGCAGTATTGCGCAAATGGCAACGGATCAGGATGTCCCTTTAAGTCGCTACCGCGCTAGTCGTCTGATGAAAAAGCTGGGGCTTATCAGCTGCCAGATTCCAGGGCACACATACAAGAAAACAGGTCATGAGCATGTTGAGATATCAAATGAATTAGAACGTCAGTTCAATCCTGACGAGCCCAATCGTGTTTGGTGTGGTGATGTTACTTACATCTGGACGGGGCAACGCTGGTCTTATTTAGCCGTGGTGATGGATTTATTTGCACGCAAACCTATTGGTTGGGCGATGTCATTATCGCCCGATAGCGAGCTGACCAGTAAAGCCCTTAAAATGGCCTATGAAAGCCGCGGGCGACCTAAAGGCGTTATGTTTCATAGCGATCAGGGCAGTCATTATACGAGCCGTAAATTCCGGCAAACGCTCTGGCAGTGTCAGATCAAACAGAGCATGAGCCGACGCGGTAATTGCTGGGATAATGCGCCAATGGAACGCTTTTTTAGGAGTTTAAAAGTCGAATGGGTGCCAACCTATGGCTATCACTCATTTACCCAAGCACAGCATCATATCGTTAAGTATTTAATCGGGTATTACAGTCAGCTAAGGCCGCATAAACACAATGGTGGCATGAGCCCAAATAAAGCTGAGGAAAATTACTGGATTAACTATAAGTCGGTGGCCAGTTTTACTTGACCACTACA
>NZ_DATCSL010000087.1:0-12292 GCF_036568485.1 Thiomicrospira sp. | reverse complement strand
AGCGAGTGAAACGCCATCACCATTAAAATCGCGATCGCACGCAAACCATCAATCGCCGAATGCTCATGATCACTTGCACTTAATGCTTGAGAAAAGTCAGATTTGATTTGCCAAAATGCCACAGAATGTTTCCAAATCGGTTTAAGTGGCTGGATTTTAACCGATTTTGCACCACCAGGCCTGGTGATTCAAAAATAAGCATAAAAAAACCCGCCATTTTAATGGGCGGGTTAAAACTAGAGTAACGCTTAAATCTTCAAAAAGCTCAGGCACACAAATCTTTCAACGCCTGCATTTGTTCTTTAATTAATGCCTTGGTGTTGTCATTGGTGAGTTCACCTTGCGCTGTGAAGTGTTCAAAGGCATTACCTACCATCACTTCTGGCACCGCCAACACTTTGACATCTGGATAAATCAGCATTTGACGTAACTGATATTGGGCACGTGCACCACCTAGCCCGCTTGGGCTGGCACTCATAATCGCGGTGGGTTTATTTTTTAGCGGTTTTTCAGGGTGAATCGACAGCCAATCAATCACATTTTTCATCGCCGCCGTGACCGAATAATTAAACTCCGGTGACGCCAAAACGAGCGCATCGGCTTGTTTTAAGTCGATCGCTAATTGATTAATTAAATCTGGAAACCCAGCTTCTAATGTATTCGGATCCAGCAACTCGATGCCGTTCAAAGTGCGAACTTCCATAGTCACACCTTCTGGAACCAAATCGGCGGCCGCACGTAATAATGACGTATTTAATGAACCGTTTCTAACACTGCCACTAATCGCTAAAAATTTCATATTTTTCCTCTAATCTCTTGCCTTAACACAAATCAAATAATAAAAACTCGGCCTTCGAATCGGTGGTCATCACCAGGCCTGGTTCTTCTTCTACCGCCAAACCATCGCCGGTTTGCATAGATTCCCCATTGACATCCAATTCGCCTTTAACCAACTGAATCCACACGCCACGACCAGGACGAATATCAAATTTCACCTCTTGGCCGGCTTGCATTTCTGCACGGTACAAATCCACATCCTGGTTAATAAATACCGCGCCATCTCTAGCGTCTTGAGAAGCTAATAGCACTAAATCCCCCAAGGCGGCCTGATCATAACGAATTTGTTGATAGGTCGGTTTAATATTATTTTTCGCCGGCATTAACCAAATTTGATACAAATGCGTGGTATCGGTATCCGACGGATTAAACTCGCTGTGCGTAATACCCGTACCCGCACTCATGCATTGAATTTCGCCCGGCTGAATTTCTTCGACATTGCCCATGCTATCTTTATGGGCTACACGCCCCTCAATCACATAGGTGATAATTTCCATATTATCGTGCGGATGCGTTGGAAAACCCGCACTCGGATCAATCCAGTCCTCATTCATCACACGCAAACTACGAAAATGCATATGATTACGATCAAAGTAGCTCGAGAAAGAAAACGTATGATAGGATTTTAACCAGCTATGCTCGGCATAACCGCGTTCCTGAGAAGGTCTTAAACGTAACATTTCATTCTCCTTATTTAGTTAACGGTCAAAGTTTAACTTTTTCTTGTATGGATGATAAGATGCTAATTATGAATTTACTTTTTCCATAAGAGAAAAGTTGGCACCCGTATGATTAATCAAAAAGATTCACTCGAAGGCTTAACTATTTTTGTGCAAGTGATTGAATCCGGCAGCTTTAGTGGCGCGGCGACCCAACTTGGACACGCGGTTTCGCATATTAGTAAAGCCATTACGAAACTGGAAAAACGACTCGGTGCGCGATTAATCAACCGAACCACTCGAAGTTTAAGTCTGACAGACGTGGGCCAGGTCTATTTCGAAAAAGCCAAACAAATTGTGACTGATGCTTATGAGGCCGAACAAAGCATTACTCAACTGCAAGACAGTCCAACCGGTCGGCTTAAAATCAGCCTGCCAAATAGCTTCGGCCAATCACATATGCAACCCATTGTGACCCAGTATTTATTGCAATACCCACAGGTGAAACTGCAAGTCGATTTCAGCAGTCGATTAGTCGATGTGATTGGCGAAGGCTTTGATTTGTGTGTGCGTATGGGTCAGCCGCAAAGCTCAAACTTAATTAGCCGAAAACTGCTCGATTTTGAGTTTATTACCGTGGCCACGCCTGAATACTTTGATAAATACGGTCAACCCAAACACCCACACAATTTAAAATCCCACTTGGCGATAAAATACATGTACAACCAAGTGCCAGTTACCTGGGAATACCGTAACGAAAATAACGAAACCATCCATGTGGATGTCGAAAACCTAGTGGAATGCAATAACTTGCCCATGCAAAAAACCCTGATTATGAATGGCCTCGGTATAGGGCGTCTTCCCAGTTTTATGTGTGATGAAGAAATCAAAAGCGGACAACTGGTACGTGTACTAGGCGAATTTGAAAAATCCCAACAATCCGCTTACTTACTCTATCCACACCGCTTACATTTATCGGCCAAAGTACGAGCCTTTGTCGACTTGGCGATTAACTACTTTCAAACCGGCCAACATAAATCATGAATCCTAGCCAGTCGGTTTTATCCCATGAGCATTTTTACCAAAATCTAAATGTCATCACAGATTTTGAAGACATCTTACACCTGCATCATTTTGAAGAATTACCACTTGATTGGTGGATTGTTGTCACCGATGTGGTCAACTCCACTCAAGCAATTCAAGCCGGACAGTATCGTGCCATTAATGCATTGGGTGGCGCCACGGTCGCGGCCATCACCAACGCGGTCAAACCCTTGCGCATTCCCTATGTTTTTGGCGGCGATGGTGGCAGTTTTTGTATTCCATCCAGTCAACTCGAAGCGGTGAAGTCAGCTTTAATTGGTTCAGCACAATTGGCACGCGACAGTTTCGATTTAAATTTACGTATTGGCTGTGTGCCCTACCGTGTCATTCAGCCCAAAGCCAAAGTGTTGGTCGCCCGCTTCCAAAAAAACGCCAGTCTTGAGCAAGCGGTTTTCATCGGTGGCGGCTTGTCCGAAGCCGACCGTCTGATTAAGCAAGACCCACAATATATTTTGCCAATAAATGATAATGAACAAATGGTGGATTTCTCAGGTTTCGAATGCCGGTGGAACCGTATTCCCAGCCCCAAAGAAGTCACCCTGAGTATTCTGGTCAAACCGCGCCAAATCGAACTCAATCAACAGCTCACTCTCTACAGCCAGCTCAAAGCAAAAATTCGTCAATGTGTCGGTGATGAAAACCAACACCACCCGATTAACACAGAAGGCATGCAGCTGGGTTTTAAAGCACAAACTTTAATGGGAGAACTTGAGGTTAAAGCTTTTCATAAAAGCGCTTGGCAAAAATTCAAGACTCTATGGAAGCTGCGTTATGAGAATATAATTGGCCAGTTATTTATGCGATACAAAATCAAGCATGGACAAGCCGAGTGGGGCAACTACAAAACCGACTTTGTCGCCAACTCCGACTATCGCAAACTGGACGACATGTACCGAACCGTATTGAGTGCTAGTGAAGCCGATTGTCAGAATCTTATTGATTGGCTTGAAAATCAATTTCAACTTGGTCAGCTTTATTATGGTGTGCATAAAAGTAATGCGGCCATCGTCACCTGTTTAATCAGCAAAACCGGCGTGGACCATATGCACTTCGTTGATGGTGCCGACGGCGGCTATGCGCTGGCAGCACAAGCACTAAAACGCCAGATACAAACCGACTTACCAAAACATCCGAACCGATTGAATAAATAAGTTCAACAAGGTAAATTGAGAATCATTAATAAAAAAACAATGGATATCTCATGATTAAACGTTCCTTTAGCTTGAGAACTTATTTATCGCTCTATTTAGTATTCACTATTACAGCGCTTACACTCATCTTAGGTTTTACCGTTTGGTATAAAACCAGCGACTATATAAAAAACGAAGCCGGTCAAAACCTAGCGGAATCGGCTTATTTAATGTCCGATAAACTCGACCATTACATGTGGTCTCGTTCGACCGAGATAGCCATGCTAACCAGCTTGGATTTATTTAAAAGTGCAACGTCACTTGACCAGATTCAGCATGTAGTGGATGAGCTTCAACACAAAATTCCGGCCTTTTCATGGATTGGTTACCTTAGCCCACAAGGTGACGTACTCGCGGCTTCGGACAAAATGTTACTCGGTCAAAATATCGCGCAACGCCCGGTTTTTAATCAAGCAACTCAACAGCCTTTTTTCGGTGATGTACACGAAGCCGTTTTATTAGCCAACTTACTCCCCAATCCAACTGGCGCACCGATGAAGTTTGTCGACATTAGTTATCCCATCTTTGACCAACATAAAAATCTAACGGGTATTCTGGCCGCACACTTAAGTTGGCAATGGGCACAAGAAGTACGCAAACTAATAATGAGCCCTTTCAAGCAGCACAAACAACTCGAAATGCTGGTGATCAGCAAACAAGACAATAGCGTCATTTTAGGTCCCCAAAAATACCTCGGCCAAACCCTGTCGCTTGAAAGTGTTCAACTCGCCAGAAAAGGCGAAAACGCTTATCGAATTGAAACCTGGCCGGATGGCAAAAAATACATCACCGGATTTATACAAACAAAAGGCTATCAAAACTATCCTGGCTTGGATTGGACTATCTTAAGTCGACAACCGCTTAACCAAGCCTTCTATGCCGTTAATGAACTGCAGTTGCTCGTGTGGCTGATCGGTGGCCTGTTTGCTTTAATCTTTGCCTACATTAGCTGGCACCTAGCCAGTCGAATCGCACGTCCTCTAGAAGAAATATCAAAATCCGCCAAACAAATCAGCCAGGGTAATAACATCGAAATTCCGATAGATCGTGGCCTAAAAGATATTGAAGTCTTATCCAATTCTTTGCGCAGCATGGTGCATAACCTGACGCAAACAGAAAGTGCACTGGCAAATATGAAACAATTAGCACATCACGACCATTTAACCGGCTTACCCAACCGCATTGCGCTGGATGAGTATTTAAAACAAACCTGCCCTAAAGCCATGCAAAAACAAGCCAGCTTAACCTTCTTTTATATGGACTTAGATAAATTTAAAGAGGTGAATGACAAGCACGGACACAATATTGGCGACCTATTATTAAAAGACGTCGCACAAAGATTGCATAACAGCATCAAATCAAGCGACTACCTAGTGCGTCTCGGCGGAGATGAGTTTTTACTCATACTCATGATTGAAAAAGGCAATCTCATTGAGGTGGCGACGGATATTGCAAACCGGATCATCGAAAATTTGAACCGACCCTTTGTAATTGAGCAACGCAGTCTAACAATCGGTTGTACAATCGGCGCAGCCAGTTGGCCGAATGATCAGCGCGATCCAATAGATGTTATTCATCTCGCCGACCAAACTTTATTTAAAGCCAAAGAAGCAGGTCGAAATTGCGTTTTATTTCACAACCATGAGTCCTAAAATGAAACCAGAACACCACTCAAAAGATACCCTTTACGCCCAACCCTATGAAGCCTTAGGCGCGTTTCAATTTGATGAATCCGTGGTATCGGTTTTCCCTGATATGATTCAGCGTTCAGTACCCGGTTACCAAACTATTTTGGCCGGTATTGCTGAGCTCACCACCCAGTTTGTTAAACCCCATACTCGTATTTATGACTTGGGGTGTTCGTTAGGTGCCGTTACCCTGACCGTCCGACGTAAACTTGAAACCACGCCCTGTGAAATCATTGCGGTCGACAATTCCTCCGCCATGATTGAACGCGCCAAAACCTATCTGGCCGCGTTTCACTCGGATGTTAAAGTCGACTTTCAACTCAATGATATTGCCAATATCGATATTCAAAATGCCTCATTAGTGGTGCTCAATTTCACTCTACAATTCATTGCACCCGAACAGCGAGAAGCGTTAATCCAAAAAATATATGATGGCTTAAATCCAGGCGGCGCGCTAATTTTGTCGGAAAAAGTGCACTTTAGTGACTCAAGCATTCAAAACGCGATTGAACACCTGCATTTACAATTTAAACGTGCAAACGGTTATTCCGAGCTAGAAATTAGCCAGAAACGCGCATCACTCGAAAATGTATTAATCAGCGACACGCCCGAACAGAATATTGAACGACTTAAAAAAGTGGGTTTTCAACATCACGCCATCTGGTTACAGGCGTATAATTTCGCTTCTTTTTTAGCGATTAAATAACCAACAAAATAAGAGTGTTCCACGTGAAACAACATCTTAAAACACTTTGGCCCCAACTCGAACATACTCGGTTAGAATTTTGGCAAGACGCGCTCGATCCGCTCATCGAAGCCGCGCTTCATCCCGAAGGTAATGGAAATCTTCCGCGCTGGCTTGCCGCGTTAGATACAATTCAAACATTCAATCCATCAGAGCAAGTGGAACTTAATCGCGCCGCCATCCTGGCGCAATCCGAACACTTTAGCGCCGAGCAACGCCAACAACTCGAAACCGCCTTGCGCGCACTCATGCCTTGGCGAAAAGGGCCGTTTGAAATTGAAGGGCTATACCTTGACACCGAATGGCGTTCGGACTGGAAATGGGATCGCGTACTGCCACATCTCGCCCCTTTAAAAGATCGCAAAATTTTAGATGTCGGTTGTGGCAGCGGTTATCACCTTTGGCGCATGACAGGCGAAGGCGCCAAGCTCGTCATAGGTATCGATCCAAGTTTGTTATTTATGGCGCAGTTTTTAGCGATACGTCAATTTATCGGCGAAACCGCAACCTTTTTTCTGCCATTACCCCTAGAAGCCTTACCCGAATCGAAATACGGTGGCGAGTTCGATAGCGTATTTTCAATGGGCGTGTTGTATCATCGCCGCTCACCGATCGATCACATTGATGAACTCAAACGCCAGCTGAAAAAAGGTGGCGAACTAGTTTTAGAAACTTTGGTCATCCCACCAGAACACGGCCAAATACTCTTACCCGATGACCGTTATGCCCAAATGCGAAATGTATGGTTTTTGCCATCGGTGAAAGAACTCGCTCATTGGTTAACACGTTGCGGATTTGAGAATGTACGCTGTGTCGATCTCGACCAAACCTCAACCGATGAACAACGCACCACCGATTGGATGCAATGGAATTCATTAAAAGACTTCCTTGACCCCAACGACCGAAGCAAAACCATCGAAGGCTATCCAGCGCCACTGCGTGCCGTCATGATTGCAAACAAACCGAGTTAATTTCACAACCACCAGGCCTGGTGGTTGGCTTAAAACCGCCAAACCATAAAACCCCGCAAAAACACTTAAACATCCAGTAAACTAAGGCTTTAATTTTTAGTGGAAATAGAAGCCTTATGGATGTTATTCAGTATATCGACAAAATTAATTCTCGATTAGCCCAAGGCCATACCAGCGAACACACTTTCCGCGCCGATTTAGAGCAACTACTTACCCACCTATTACCCGGTTACAACATTACCAACGAGCCTTCTCAAATTACAGACTGCGGTAACCCGGATTTCGTCATCACTCACAAAACCGTGCCAATTGGTTACATCGAAGCCAAAGATGTTGGTAAAGACCTAAACAGTAAAAGCTACAACGAACAATTTAGCCGTTACAAAAAAGCCCTCGACAACCTCATTATTACCG
Source organism: Thiomicrospira sp. (assembly GCF_036568485.1). Taxonomy (GTDB): domain Bacteria; phylum Pseudomonadota; class Gammaproteobacteria; order Thiomicrospirales; family Thiomicrospiraceae; genus Thiomicrospira. The sequence goes on along the minus strand of NZ_DATCSL010000087.1, from coordinate 4,684 downwards.
ACTATATCTGGTTTCAATTTTTTGTCAAAGGCGAAAAAGTCGCCGAAGTCCGATTGGCGCAACCCGCATTTGATAACCCACAAAAATACGAAATTGACCACCGGGCGATTAACCTATTTGAAAGCTATATTCGTGACTTCTCGATCAAAGTCACCCAAGCCATTAAAAACCCCGGCAAACTTGCCGAACTCATGGCAGGCAAAGCGCGTTTATTAGAAAGTATTCTCGAAGCCGCACTCAAAGCCGATCTCGACAATGAAACGCAAAGCGAACTCACCAATCAATATCATATTTTTCGCGATATGTTGATTCATGATCTCGAACCCAAACAGTTTGCGGATCTCTATGCGCAAACCCTCGCTTATGGTATGTTCGCCGCACGTTATCACGACCCGGATTTACAAACTTTCGACCGCGACGAAGCCGCGCGCCTGATTCCAAAATCCAATCCATTACTGCGCAATCTATTCCAGTCAATTGCCGGACACAATATCGACGACCGCATCCTCACCACCGTCGATAACCTCGCCGAAGTGTTTCGCCATACCGATGTTAAAAGTATTCTGCATGGCTACGGCAAAAGCACCGCGCAAACCGACCCGATTATTCATTTTTACGAAACCTTTCTCGCCAAATACGATCCGTCTTTGCGTAAATCGCGTGGGGTTTGGTACACGCCCGAACCAGTGGTCAGTTTTATTGTGCGCGCGGTGGATGAGATTTTAAAAACCAAGTTCGGTTTAAAAGATGGCCTGGCGGATAACAGCAAAACGAAAATTGAACTGCAGTCTCAAGTTAAAGATAACCGGACAAAAAGTGGCTGGCGAACTTATGAAAAAGAAGTCCATCGCGTACAAATTCTCGACCCCGCCACTGGCACCGGCACCTTTCTAGCCGAAGTAGTCAAATTCCTTTATCAAACGCGCTTTCAGCATATGCAAGGCATTTGGCCGAGTTATGTGGAGGAACATTTAATCCCACGCTTAAACGGCTTTGAATTGCTGATGGCGTCTTATGCAATGGCGCATCTAAAGTTGGATATGCTGCTGGGCGAAACCGGCTACAGCGCCGAGCAACGCAAACAATCCGACAACCGCTTGCGTATCTTCCTCACCAACTCGCTGGAAGAATACCACCCCGACACCCACACCTTATTTTCGCAATGGCTGAGTAATGAATCCCGCGAAGCCAATGCGGTCAAAAAAGACACCCCGGTCATGGTGGTGATCGGTAACCCGCCTTATTCGGTGAGCAGCACCAATAAAGGCGAGTGGATTCAAAACCTGGTACAGGACTATAAAAAAGACCTGAATGAACGCAATATCCAACCCTTATCGGATGACTACATCAAATTTATTCGTTACGGTCAGCACTTTATTGAAAAAAACGGCGAAGGTGTTTTAGCCTTTATTACCAATAACTCGTTTATTGACGGGTTGATTCACCGCCAAATGCGCAAACACCTGCTCGAAACCTTTGACGAAATTTATATCTTAGATTTGCACGGCAACAGCAAAAAGAAAGAAACCGCACCTGATGGCTCTAAAGACGAAAACGTCTTCGATATTATGCAAGGCGTTTCGATTAACCTGTTTATTAAAAATGGCACTCATATCACCAGGCCTGGTGATTTAGGCAAAGTTTATCACGCAGAGTTGTTTGGAAAGCGAAAAGAAAAATACGACTACTTAGCTCGTAACCTAAGTGCGATTGACTTCCAAACTTTAAACCCTGTCGCACCAAATTATGAGTTCTTCCCAAAAAACCAAGAATTAGAAGCCACCTATAAACTTGGAGTTTCAATTGAAAGCTTAATGCCTCTTAATGCAACAGGCATTACTACAGAAAGAGACGACGTGTGTATTCACTTTACTGAATCAGAAGTCAAGCTTGTAAAACAGGCACTTATTGAACTAGAAGCAGAAGATTTTAGAGCACAATTCTCGCCCAAAAAGGACGGTAGAGATTGGCAGGTCGGCTTTGCAAAAGCCGATGTTAAAGAAAATAGTGGCGAAATTACATCTATAACTTACCGCCCATTTGATTACCGCAAAACGCTCTACACGGGAAAATCAAAAGGATTTATGGCTTATCCTCGTGACCAAGTTATGCGCCATCAACTAAGACCAAATACAGCATTATTGACAACGAAAGTAACTAAAGATGAGGTTGGAGCATTTATTACTAATGGTTTAAGTGGGAGAAAATCTTTTAGTGCGTATGATGTTACTCTTACTTTCCCTCTCTACCTTTATCCCGAAGACGGTAGCGAACGCATTCCCAATTTAAACCCCGATGAAATCAAAGCCTTTGAAACCGCGCTCAATCTGCCGTTTGCCGCTGAGAACCCGGATAAATCCTTCGTGCCTTCGTGTCTTCGTGGTTCCAAAACCCAATTCACCCCAATCGATATACTCGATTATATTTATGCGGTGTTGCACAGCCCCACTTACCGCGACACCTATAAAGAGTTCCTGAAAAGCGACTTCCCGCGTGTGCCTTATCCGAACCCGGACACTTTTTGGCAACTGGTCGAACTCGGCGATCAAATCCGTTTATTACATTTAATGGAATCGACCTTACTCGACACGCCGATGACCCAATACCCCATCGGCGGCGATAATAAAATCACCCGCAAAATTTCTAAAACCAGCCCGGGCTATGAACCTACTTCAGAAACCGACAATAAGCTAGGTAAAGTCTGGATTAACGATACCCAATATTTCGATAACGTACCTCACCAGGCCTGGTTGTTTTATATTGGCGGTTATCAACCGGCGCAAAAATGGCTAAAAGACCGCCAAGGCCGCCAGCTGAGTTTTGACGATATTCTGCACTACCAAAAAATCATCGTCGCACTTACTGAAACCGCCCGCTTAATGCAAGAGGTTGATAAGGTGTTGTATCCACAAGGAGAACAGAATGAGTGAAGATGAGTCAATCGAAAACACACCCGATGCGCCTTATAGTGAGTTTTTACTCTATCAGTCTGATGATGGTAAAACGCGGGTGGAGTGCCGTTTTGAAGATGAAACAATTTGGCTAACGCAAGCGTTGATGGCTGAGCTATATCAAAAAGATGTGCGTACCATAAATGAACATTTAAAAACCATTTATGCCGAGCAGGAGCTGGATGAAGCGGCAACTATCCGGAAATTCCGGATAGTTCGACAAGAAGGCGCACGGCAGGTTTCTCGTTTAATTGAGCATTATTCTTTACCCGCTATTTTAGCGGTTGGTTTTCGGGTACGATCCGTTCGTGGTACACAATTTCGACGCTGGGCAAATGAACGTTTAAGCGAGTATTTGCGCAAAGGTTTTGTCATGGATGACGAGCGGCTAAAAAATCCACCGCTAGAAGGCTCAGGCATCCCCGATTATTTTGATGAGTGGTTAGACCGCATTCGTGACATTCGCGCCAGTGAGCGCCGTATGTATTTACGGGTCAAAGAAATTTTTGCGATGGCAGCGGATTATGAGTCGTCTAGTGCAGAAACCACACAATTTTTTCGCGTGATGCAAAATAAATTGCATTTCGCAGTAAGCGGACAAACGGCCGCCGAAATTATTCACCAGCGCGCGAATGCCGAACAGCCAAATATGGGACTCACATCAACCAAGGGCAAGCAAGTGACAAAAGCCGATGTGACGGTAGCCAAAAACTATCTAAACGAAAATGAAATTGCTGAACTAAATCGCATCGTGACCATGTGGTTAGACTTTGCCGAAGACCAAGCACTGCGCCGTAAACAGGTTTTTTTAAAGGATTGGCAACAAAAATTGGATCAGTTTTTGGCCTTTAATGATCGAGAAGTGCTCGATAATGCCGGCCAAATTTCCAAACACCAGGCTGACCAGAAAGCACAACATGAATACCAACGTTATGCCGAACACCGCCGCGTTTTATTAGAAAAACAAGGTGAACAGGATTTAACTCAAATATTGCAGATAAAACAAAAGTTGGAAAAAAAATAACAAACTTATTAAGTTAAGTAAGCTGATGCTAGCCGTACTTTATTCGGGGTTAATATTGGGCACCTCGATTAATCCCCAATAAACTCTGGCAACGCCAAGTTTGTCAGGTCAAGGCGTGAAAGTGAAGGAATGTCTAGACCTTGAAAACGTTCACAAAGCTGAGCTAGCGAACTTGGCTAAGCCCCTTCGGGGTTAATCGAGGTGCCCTATTTTTAAACGATAAAATCAAACAAAAGAGGATCAACTTATGTCAAACGTGACGGTTTCAACTAAATCCACCTTATCTAAAATCAGCCGCTTTCCTTGGATGTTGTTAGTGATTGCCTATTTAATTGCGATGCAAATATTGGGTATTTCTATGCTAGGCACGGCCGGTTACGTGTTTATTGTGTTGGCCTTGGTGGTGTTGTTTATTGAAATTTTTAAATCTGGCGATGTCGGCAGCGGGGCTTTTTTACTGGATCAGTTTTGGGCCATTTTGGCGGTGATATTGGCGACCGGCTTAATGACTTTTTTATGGATCGCACAAGATCAAACCCCAACTTTTTATCATTGGATTGGGTTTGCTATGATTGTAGCGGATGCTTTATTGAGCCCGTTCAATGCCTATCGCACCGCCTTACGTAACTTTGATGTACCAAGCTAAAGCTTTACTAACTCAAACTCAAACGGATTGCATTTACGCTTGAGTTTGCCATAATGATGGGCT
>NZ_DATCSL010000086.1:0-1130 GCF_036568485.1 Thiomicrospira sp. | reverse complement strand
TGGGTGTGATTCTTCAAATTCAAAACTGGATAGCAAGGCCTAAAGGATACAAGAAAAAAGCCACATCGGAGCAATCGTATTTTTCAAAATTCATGATTCATACGGGCGTTTTGATTTTTCTTTTCCTGGTTATTCACTTTGTGAATTTCTTTTTTGTTGCAAAAGGTATCATTGGCGAAATAGGAGAAATTCAGTATGGAAACCTGATTTATGAGGACTTAGGGTTGGTCGTAGTCAACCTATTCCAGGACAGGGGCTATGTTACATTTTATGTTGTTGCATTGCTGATTCTGGGTTTTCATCTCGACCATGCTTTCCAATCGGCTTTCCAGTCGCTGGGGCTGAGCAATCCAAAATATACCCCATTTATTAAAGGACTCGGACACTTTCTTGCCATCGGTATCACGCTTGGCTATATTTTAATTCCAGTGCTTATTTACCTCAATAAATAAAAAGAAATGATGAAGCTTGATTCAAAAATTCCTGAAGGCCCGATAGCCGAAAAATGGACAAATTATAAAGCACACCAAAACCTGGTGAACCCAGCCAACAAGCGCAAAATTGACGTGATTGTGGTGGGGACCGGACTTGCCGGAGGCGCAGCTGCTGCCAGCCTTGGCGAACTGGGTTTCAATGTAAAAGTATTCTGCATCCAGGACAGCCCGCGACGTGCGCACAGTATCGCAGCTCAGGGTGGCATCAATGCAGCGAAAAATTATCCAAACGACGGCGACAGTATTTACCGCTTGTTTTACGATACTGTGAAAGGCGGAGATTACCGCTCACGCGAAGCAAACGTTTACCGTCTTGCCGAAGTGAGCAACAACATTATAGACCAGTGCGTGGCACAAGGCGTGCCTTTTGCCCGCGAATATGGTGGATTGCTCGACAACCGTTCATTTGGTGGCGCTTTGGTTTCCCGTACGTTTTACGCCCGCGGGCAAACCGGGCAACAATTGCTTTTAGGAGCTTACAGCGCATTGAGCAAAGAAATTCATAAAGGAAGCGTTAAAATGTACACCCGCCGCGAAATGATGGATGTCGTGCTGGTGGATGGCCGAGCGCGTGGAATTATTGTCAGGAATATTGTTACCGGAAAACTTGAACGACACGGTGCGCACGCAGTTGTG
>NZ_DATCSL010000085.1:0-15360 GCF_036568485.1 Thiomicrospira sp. | reverse complement strand
CGATTACGCGAAAGGTTCATTGCAATATATTGAGACTATGATTGAAGCCGCTCGTGAAGCCGGTGTGCCGGTTTTGATAGATCCAAAAGGGCAGGATTTTAGCCGCTACAAAGGTGCGACCTTGATTAAACCAAATCAATCGGAGTTTGAATTGATTGTGGGGGAATGTGCTGACGAAACCACCCTTATTAATAAGGCGCAAAATTTAATTGAAGAACTGGATTTACAAGCCCTTTTGGTGACACGAAGTGAACATGGGATGGCGTTAATTTCCAAGCAAGCCAAGCCTTATTTATTACGTTCTCAAGCACAAGAAGTGTTTGATGTGACCGGTGCGGGTGACACGGTTATCGCCACCTTATCGACCGCTATGGCGGCGGGCTTAACTTGGCAAAACGCGACCCATTTAGCGAATGCGGCGGCGAGTATTGTGGTGCGCAAAGTCGGCACCTCGACCGTATCTAAAGCCGAGTTAGATAATTATTTACAAACGGTAATGCGCCATAAAGGTTATGTCGCGCCAAGTGAAGACGAGCTGTTGGAGCTAGTCACGCAATCTCAATCACAGGGTGAAAAAGTGGTGTTTACTAATGGCTGTTTTGATATTTTGCATAGTGGTCATGTGCGTTATCTAAATGAGGCGGCTAAGTTGGGCGACCGTTTAATTGTGGCGGTGAATAGCGATGAATCGGTACAAGTCTTAAAAGGCCCAAGTCGTCCGGTCGTGCCGTTAGAAAGCCGTATGGAATTACTGGCTGCGCTGAGTTGTGTGGACTGGGTGGTACCGTTTAACGAACAAACACCTGAGCGTTTAATCTGCAAAATTAGGCCGAATGTCTTAGTTAAAGGCGGCGACTATTTGCCCGAACAAATCGCGGGTGCGCAATGTGTTTGGGACGCGGGTGGGCAAGTTGAGGTTCTGTCTTTTTGGGATGGCTTTTCAACCAGTCATATTATTGAGCGGATTGCACAGTCGGAGGAAACCTTGTGATTGATTTTGATCAGGCGCGAGCACAACATTTGCAAGCAATTGACTCGGTGTTTGCGCAGACCGATCGCATTAATTCGTTAATCGAGCAGGTTGTCCGGAGTTTACAAACCGGTGGTAAGGTTCTGTGGTGTGGCAATGGTGGCAGCGCCGCTGATGCACAGCATATGGCCGCCGAATTGATGGTGCGTTATGTCAAAAACCGTCGCCCTTTGGCCTCGATTGCCTTAACCACTGACAGCTCAATATTAACGGCACACACGAATGACTTTGAATTTGAAAGCGTGTTTGCTCGTCAAGTCGAAGCGCTTGCCAAACCCGGCGATGTTTTGATGAGTTTATCAACGTCCGGCAATAGTCGAAATGTGGTGTTGGCTCAACAACAGGCCAAAAAAATGGGCGTGTTTTGTGCCGCCTTAACTGGGGCGCAACCTAGTTTGCTATCGGCGGAAGCCGATTTGGCATTTCAGGTGAATTCAAATGAAACTGCCCGAGTTCAAGAAGCGCATAGTCTAATCAATCACTTGTTATGTGAGGGCCTAGATCAGGTGTTTTCATAACGCGTTCATTTCTTATTAGCGGTTAATAGAGTCGATGGGGGTGGGATGTTGATTCTAGCAGGCGATATTGGTGGCACTCGATCACGGCTTCGGGCGCTGGATGATTCAAGTTCAAATCCGCTCGTCATAGAGGCGGTGTACGATAGCGCGGCTTTTTCATCCTTACGCGACATTATTCTCGATTTTTCTCATCAACATCACATTTCACACTACGACTATGCTTGTTTAGGTTTGCCTGGCCCAGTTCAACAACGCCGAGTCAATTTAACCAACTTGCCTTGGGTGGTAGATGCCGATCAGCTTCAATCCGATTGTTCGATTCAAACGCTTCAATTAATCAATGATTTCCAAGCCGCCGCCTATGGCATTGAGACTTTATGCGACGAGCAACGATGCTGTTTGCAAACAGGGCAAGAGCGCCCGCATGCGCACCGCTTAGTGGTTGGCGCGGGAACAGGGCTGGGTGTGTCGCCCATCGTTTTTGAGACAGGTCGTTATGTTCCGCAAGCGAGTGAAGGTGGACATATGGATTTTGCGCCTATCAATGCCGATCAGCTGACTCTGCTTAAATGGTTGTGGTCCATCTGGCCACATGTATCTTATGAACGCATTTTGTCGGGTGCCGGACTAGAAACGCTATATGCGTTTTATGCAGGCTTGTCACACCATAATCACCAGGCCTGGTTGAACGCAGAAACAATTCAAAAACGGGCTGAGCAGAACGATTTCATCGCGCAAAAAACAATTGAAACCTTTGTGGAAATTTACGGTGCCTATATTGGTAATTTGATTTTATTGTGGCCGTCTTATGGCGGTGTGTATATTGCGGGGGGAATTGCGAGTAAGATAAGATCATGGATGCAGCAAAATAGTTTTTTGGACGCATTGCATCATAAAGGTCGAATGGCCTCTTTGGTGCAAAAAACACCTATTTATCTGGTTATGGATGAATCCCTAGGTTTGCAAGGCGCCACCAATTATGCACGTTTTGCCTTAAATGCATCGGCGGCTTCAATCGCCCAGTTTAATAAAGCCGTTTCGAATAATTAGGGCACAGCATTAATTTAACGTTAGATTGGTATGAGGTTGTTATGAAAAACTACACCGAAACAAAATCGGCAACGGATTTAACTCGTAAAACACTGGCCCTGGTGTTGGCGGGTGGGGAAGGTAGTCGTCTAAAAGATTTAACGCGCTGGCGCGCCAAACCAGCGGTACCGTTTGGCGGTAAATATCGCATTATTGATTTTGTCCTGTCTAACTGTGTGAATTCCGGAATTCGTAAAATTGGTGTACTGACCCAATATAAGGCCCACTCCTTAATTCGTCATGTGCAGCGTGCCTGGAGTTTTATGCGTTATGAAGTTGGAGAATTTGTTGAGCTATTACCGGCGCAACAGCGTGTGGATAAAGAATGGTATAAAGGCACGGCGGATGCGCTTTATCAAAACTTAGATATATTGCGACGTCATACCCCGCAATATGTGATGGTGTTGGGTGGCGATCATATTTATTCGATGGATTACAGTAAGATGTTGGTCGAACATGCCGCTTCTGGCGCCGATGTGACAATCGGTTGTATTGAAGTGCCACGCATGGAAGCCACTGGGTTTGGGGTGATGTCGGTAGACGAATGTTATCGTATTACAAAATTTACCGAAAAACCTAAAGACCCTGAAGCCATGCCAGGCAAGCCCGACAGGGCTTTAGCATCCATGGGGATTTATATTTTCTCAACCGAGTTTTTATTCCAAAAATTGATTGAAGATCATGACAATCCCAACTCCTCCAATGACTTTGGTAAAGACATTATTCCCGCGATTATTGATGAATGGCATGTGCGTGCCTATCCATTTGTTGATGAAGCAGGTGAGCCAGTTTATTGGCGTGATGTCGGTACCTTAGAATCCTACTGGAAAGCCAGTTTGGATTTATGCTCCATCACGCCAGATTTAAACCTATACAATCGTGATTGGCCAATCTGGACTTATCAAGCCCAACTGCCGCCGGCTAAATTTACTTTTGATGACGAAGGGCGTCGCGGTGAAGCGATAGATTCGATGGTGTCGGCCGGTTGTATCTTATCGGGTGCACGTGTTAAGCGTTCTGTGATCTCGAGCGGGTGTTTTTTACACAGCTACAGTTTGGTAAAAGACTCGGTGTTATTGCCTCGTGTAGAGGTTGGCCGTAACTGTCGAATTCAAAATGCGATTATCGACAAAGGCTGTGTGATTGCCTCTGGTACCGTCATTGGTGAAAACCGCGAAGAAGATGCGAAGCGGTTTTATGTAGACGAACATGGGTTAGTGTTAATTACGCCTGATATGTTAGGGCAGTCCGAACACTTTACGCGCTAATGTTGGTTTATTATTTTCAATAAACAAGGCTAGGTTGTTTTGGAACACACAAAAAAAATTAAAGTCGTATTATGTTGGCATATGCACCAACCCCATTATCGAGATGGCTTAGACGGTCGTTATCGATTGCCGTGGGTGTATTTGCATGCAATCAAAGACTACACCGATATGGTGGCCTATTTGGAAGCCAATCCCGAAGCGAAAGTGGTGGTCAACTTTGCGCCAGTGTTACTTGAACAGTTGGATGATTATGCTGAAAAAATGCAGGCCTGGTTATCCAACGCACAACCCATGCCAGATGACTTTTTAAACTTGCTCGCGGGAATCGAACTGATCCCACAAGATTTAGCGGCGCGCAAAACACTCGTGCAAGCTTGTCAGCGAGCGTTTGCTCCTACCATGATTGACTCTTTACCCGCCTTTCGACACTTGATTGACATGATTCGTCCTTTTGCGGTTGATAGCGAGGCCTATGACCAGACCTTAATGTATTTAAACGATGGTTTTTATGTGGATTTACTGGTTTGGTATCACTTAGCCTGGACGGGGGTGAGTGTGCGTCAGCAGGATGCACGTATTCAGCAACTGCTGCATAAACAGAAAGGGTTTGATTTAGCCGATCAACGTTTATTGATTGAAGCGATGGCGGATAATTTGCAGGCTATTATTCCTCGATATCGCCGCCTGATGGAACGTAATCAAATAGAGCTGTCGATGACGCCTTATGGTCATCCGATTGTGCCGTTATTAATTGATTTTGATTCGATGCGTGACGCTTTACCCAATGCGCCTGCGCCACAATCTCCTGCTTACCCTGGCGGTTATGAGCGCGCTTGTTGGCATATGGAACACGGTCTAGAGGTGTTTGAAAATCATTTTGACTGCAAACCGCAAGGGGTTTGGTTATCCGAAGGCGCGATCAGTAGTGCTTCCATTGGGTTATTGGATCATTACGGGATTAAATGGACGGCTTCTGGCGAAGGTGTATGGCGCCATTCCTGCGAAGCTTCGCATTTGGATACGCATGACATGGCGTCTAAACGTGCGCTTTATCAGCCTTTACAACATGCGACCCAAAATTGTGCGATTTTTTTTCGCGATGATGGTTTGTCGGATTTAATTGGCTTTCAGTACAAAGACTGGAACCCTGGTGATGCGGCGAATGACTTTGCCCAGCATTTAACTAATATCGCTAATTTCTTGGGTGATCAGGTCGAAGAGCATGTGGTGAGCGTGATACTGGACGGTGAAAATGCTTGGGAATATTACCCTGATAATGCGTTTCATTTTTTAACCGCCTTATATGACCGATTAACGCATCACCCAACTATCCAAATGACGACCTTTAGTGAGGCATTGGAACAAGGTGTGACAGTGCGTCATCTACCCAGTTTAAAAGCCGGTAGCTGGGTTTATGGTTCGTTTTCGACTTGGATTGGAGAACCAGAAAAAAACCGAGCTTGGGATTTATTGGTTGAAGCTAAGGCGGTTTATGACCAAGTCTTACAAAGTGGCGAACTCAGTGAATCAGAAGCTTCACAAGCGACGGAACAGTTAGCGGTATGCGAAGGCTCAGATTGGTTTTGGTGGTTTGGCGATTACAACCCGAGTGAGAGTGTAAAAGAGTTTGATCAACTTTATCGCCGTCATTTAGAAAAGCTTTACGAGTTGCTTAAGGTGCCGATTCCAACCGACTTAGCGATCCCTATTTCACAAGGTGGCGGTCAGATGGAGAATGCCGGTACGATGCGTCGAAATTGAACCTGATCTAATGTGAGACATCGACAGCGAAACAAGGTAATGAATAAAAGAGGCATGTTATGACCAGATCCGCCGGCGTGTTATTGCACCCGACCTCCTTACCCAGTGGCGTCCTCGACTACCAGGCCTGGTTGTTTTTAGAGTGGATGCTAAAAGCCGGCTTGTCGATTTGGCAAGTGCTGCCCTTAACCGCACCGCATGATGACGACTCACCCTATCAAGCTTTGTCGGCTTTTGCATTAAACCCCAAGTTGTTGCCTAAAAACTGGCAAAAACAACTCGACAAAAAAGCCTTTGAAGCCTATCTAGAAACGCCGCCCCATTGGTTAGAAGATTATGCTTTGTTTATGCTACTGCGCGAAGAATTTAACCACCAGGCCTGGTCGGATTGGCCGCAAGCTTATCGTTTTCGCGAGCCACAAGCGCTTAGCCAATTTGCCGACCAACATGCTGAAGCGATGCGACAGATTAAAAAACAACAGTTTTATCTCGACTATCTATGGCAAAAACTAAAGTGTGATGCAAATGATAAGGGGGTTGAACTGTTTGGTGATATGCCCATTTTTGTCGCTTTCGACAGTGTGGATGTGTGGGCGAATCCATCTCAATTTAAGTTAGATGAAAACCTGCAGCCCTATGTGGTGACTGGTGTGCCCCCCGATTATTTCTCGCAAACCGGTCAGCGTTGGGGGAACCCACATTACAACTGGTCGGCGATGCAACAAGATGGATTCAATTGGTGGCGTCGGCGTATTGAGCATGCGTTGAGTCAATTTGACCTACTAAGAATTGACCATTTTCGGGGCTTAGAGTCCAGTTGGGAAATTAATGCCAACGAGCCGACTGCTATGAATGGTAACTGGGTCAAAGCCCAGGGTGAGGCTTTGCTGAGTTTTTTACAGCAAGAATTTGATCCTTTACCTTTAGTGGCGGAAGATTTGGGTATTATCACGCCAGAAGTGGTAGCGTTAAAACAGCGTTTCGGTTTGCCCGGCATGTCGGTGTTGCACTTTGGGTTTAGCGGTTTACCCGACAATCCTCATGCACCGAATAGTTTGGTTGAACATTCGGTCGTCTATACTGGCACTCACGATAATGACACCAGCTTGGGTTGGTTTAAAAGTTTAGAACCCAGCACGCAGGATTGGGTGTTATCACAGTTGCCAAGCCAAGCTGGAGATTGGCCTTGGCCCTTGATTCTGGCGGCAATGCAGTCGCCCGCGGAGCGTGTGATCATCCCCATGCAAGATTGGTTAGGACTCGATTCGCAACACCGCATGAATATCCCGGGTACCACTGAAAAAAACTGGCGCTGGCAGTTTGATTGGGATGACCTGCCTGATGATTTAGAAAAACGAATTTATAAGTGGGTTAAACAAACGCAACGTTTAAATGACACCCAAAGAGCATTAAAAGAATGAACTCAATCTCATCATTAATAGCGCGTTTAGAGCAAGGGCGATTACACGATCCGTTTCAACTATTAGGTCGCTCGCAAGAGGGCCCGAATTGGCTGATTCGAAGCTGGTTGCCGAGCGCAACTCATGTGACTTTGGCCGGCCAGTATCCAATGCAAGCCTTAACCGACAGTGGGTTGTTTGAAGCATATTTAACTCACCAGCAGTATCAGGATTTAGCCCCACATTATGCGCTTGAGTGGCAAGAAGCGGATGGTCGAACTCATACTTCAGTTTGTCCTTATAGCTTTGCGCCGCAATTAGGTGAATTAGATTTACACCTATTTGCCGAAGGTCATCACTGGCAAATTTATGAACATATGGGCGCACACCCCAAAATAATTGAAGGTATTCAGGGCGTGCAGTTTGCGGTTTGGGCGCCGTCTGCAGAACGTGTATCAGTGGTAGGGGACTTTAATGCATGGCATGGTTTGCGTCATCCGATGCGTTCTCGCGGTAGTTCGGGCGTTTGGGAACTGTTTATTCCGGGTTTAATGCCGGGTGATCATTATAAATTTGAAATTCGTAACGCCACCAGTGGTGGGATTATGACCAAGTCCGATCCTTATGCGCGTGCGATGCAGTTACGTCCTGATACCGCCTGTTATGTTGAACAATCTAACCACCAGTGGGGCGACCAAGCCTGGTTGGAGAAACGTGCCAGTTTTGATTGGGCACACCAACCCATTAACGTGTACGAAGTACATTTGGGCTCTTGGCAACGTGACGATGCGGGCGGCTTTTTAAATTATCGTGAGCTGGCCTATCGTTTAGTCGATTATGTAAAGTGGATGGGCTATACCCATATCGAACTTTTGCCGATTACCGAACATCCTTATGATGCCTCTTGGGGTTATCAAACGACAGGCTATTATGCCCCCACGAGTCGGTTTGGTTCACCAGATGATTTCCGCTTTTTTGTCGATCACTGCCACCAAAATGGCATTGGTGTGTTTTTGGATTGGGTGCCGGCGCATTTTCCAAAAGACAGTTTTGCGCTGGCGCGTTTTGACGGTACGGCTTTATATGAGCACGAAGATCCGCGTTTAGGTGAACACGCCGATTGGGGCACGTATATTTTTAACTTTGGCCGCAACGAAGTCCGAAACTTTTTGATCGCGAATGCCTTGTTTTGGTTAAAAGAGTTTCATTTGGATGGTTTGCGTGTGGATGCGGTCGCTTCGATGCTTTATCTGGACTATTCACGTGAACCGGGTGAGTGGTTGCCCAACATTCATGGTGGCCGAGAAAATTTGGACGCGATGGCGTTTATCCAGCAACTTAATGCCGAAGTGCATGCCCAGCAACCGGGTGCGTTGGTGATGGCGGAAGAATCGACTTCTTGGCCAATGGTGTCGCGCCCAACTTGGATGGGAGGCTTAGGTTTTTCGATGAAGTGGAATATGGGTTGGATGAACGATACGTTGGATTACTTCCAGAGAGATCCGATTTATCGCCCTTATCATCACAACCAATTAACTTTCAGTCAAATTTATGCTTATAGTGAAAACTTTGTATTGCCGCTTTCGCATGACGAAGTGGTGCACCTAAAAGGTTCGCTGGCCGCCAAAATGCCAGGGGATGACTGGCAGAAAATGGCCAATTTACGTTTGTTGCTGGGGTATCAAATATTACACCCAGGTAAAAAACTGCTGTTTATGGGGTCAGAGTTTGGTCCCTGGTCAGAGTGGTCAGAAGCGCAAGCTTTGCCTTGGCATTTATGCGATTACCCCAACCATCGCGGGGTGCAATTAATGGTGAAAGATTTAAATCACTTATATCGAGACGAAGACGCCTTGCACCAGTATGATTTTGAAGCCAAAGGATTTGAATGGATTGATTGCGACAATAACGAACATTCTATTTTGAGCTTTGAACGTCGCTCTGAGAAAGCATGCTTGATTTGTGTGTTTAATTTTTCGCCAGTGCCACGCGAAGCTTATCGGCTTGGTTTGCCGCAGGCGGGGCGTTATCAAGAAATCGTCAATTCCGATTCGTCCATTTATGGCGGCAGCAATATGGGAAACAAGGGCTGGCTTGAAGCCACCAATCAAGCTTGCATGAACCGTACTGCATCGGCTGAATTGGTATTGCCGCCACTTGGTTTTATTGTATTAAAACACCAACCTTAAGCACCAGGCCTGGTACTTAAGGTTAAAGCGTGACACAAAAGTTAGAGAATCCAAAGAATATGAAGTTAGTTTTTGCCACCTCTGAAGCGCATCCATTAATAAAAACCGGCGGTTTAGCGGACGTATCCGGTGGTTTAACCACCGCGTTAGTCGAACTGGGTCACCAAGTAAAACTGGTATTGCCCGCTTATCAAGCCGTATTGGATAAGGTGAGTAAAGTCAGTGTGCTCTCTCAGTTTGAATTAGATGGCGCTGGGCGTCGTCTTAAAGTTCGGCTGTTAAGCGCGAAAGTCGCCGAATTGAAAGCCAATGTTATTCTGGTGGATATTCCTGAGCTGTTTAATCGGCCAGGTAATCCTTATCTGGCGGCCGATGGCAAAGACTGGTGGGATAATGGTGAACGCTTTGGCGTATTTTCAAAAGCTGTGGTCGAAATTGCGATGGATCGAGTTGGGTTAAACTGGAAAGCAGATGTGGTGCACGCAAATGACTGGCAAACCGGCTTGGTTCCGGCCTTGCTAAGCCTCGAAAAATCAAAACCTCGCAGCTTGTTTACGATTCATAATATGGCTTATGCAGGGTATTTCCCCAAAAGCCTATTTGAAGGTTTGAAACTACCCTGGAAATGGTGGACGATCGAAGGCATTGAGTTTTACGACCAAATGTCGATGCTTAAAGCGGGCATTCAAATGGCTGACTGGGTCACAACCGTGAGTCCATCCTATGCCAAAGAAATTTGTTACCCAGAGTACGCTTATGGCTTT
This sequence comes from Thiomicrospira sp., assembly GCF_036568485.1. Taxonomy (GTDB): domain Bacteria; phylum Pseudomonadota; class Gammaproteobacteria; order Thiomicrospirales; family Thiomicrospiraceae; genus Thiomicrospira. The sequence continues at coordinate 5,341 of NZ_DATCSL010000085.1, read as the reverse complement.
GAAGGTGTGTTAAATCAGCGCCAACAACAAGGGCGTTTGGTGGGTATTATTAATGGCATTGACGACCAAGAATGGAATCCAGCTACGGATCAATATATCTCCTACAACTATTCGGTCGACAAAGGTCGGGTGAGTGCCAAAAAACGCAACAAGGAATTGTTACTCACCTTGTTGGGTGATAGTGAACCACAAGCTCACTTGGATATTCCCTTGATTGGCTTTGTTGGCCGATTGGTTGAGCAAAAAGGCGTCGATTTAATTTTACAAGCTTTGCCTGACATTATAGATAACCATGCGGTTCAGTTTGTGTTTGTCGGGTCGGGTTCAGACTATTTTGAAAAGCAGTTAACCCGCTTAGTTGGGCGTTATCCAGGTCGGGTATTTGTTCATATTGGGTATTCCGAAACCCTCGCACATCAAGTTGAAGCCGGCGCGGATATGTTTTTAATGCCATCACGCTTTGAACCTTGTGGTTTGAATCAAATGTACAGCTTAGCTTATGGCACGCCGCCGATAGTTCACCATACTGGTGGTTTAATTGATACAGTGGTTAATACCACCAAACAAACCCTAGCGGATAAAACCGCCACGGGTTTTATGTTTTTTGACCCAAATCCGCATGCATTACGCGCCACGATTTTACAAGCACTGAGTTTATACAAAAAGCCACGCAGTTGGCAGCAAATACAAAAAACGGGGATGCAGCGAGCCTTTAGTTGGAAAAAAAGCGCTCAGGACTATATCAAATTGTATGCTAAGGAGCTTTAGATGAGCCAGCAAGAACAAACCAGTTTGGACGCGATAAATAAGCGAGTTCGCAAGCGTCTTACCAACGATAAGGCCGGCCTAGAAACCGATTTTTTACATTATTTACAGAATAATCTTGGGCGTGAACTCACTTCCGAAGTTGACTATAAACTAAAAGCGTTAGCTTATGTTGTGCGCGATCGTTTAATGGGCAACTGGAAGCAGACCTGGTTGCGTTATCGTGAGAATACAAGCAAACGCGCTTATTATTTGTCGATGGAGTTTTTAATCGGACGCTCCTTAGTCAACAATATGCTCAACCTGGGGATGGAGGACCAGGCAGGCGAAGCTTTGCGTGAATTAGGGTTATCCATCGAAGAAATTGAAGAAGCCGAAATTGATGCGGGTTTAGGTAACGGTGGTTTAGGTCGATTAGCCGCCTGTTTTATGGACAGTTGCGCGACCTTGCAATTGCCAGTTATGGGTTACGGCTTGCGTTATGAATATGGCATGTTTCGCCAGCGTATCCAAAACGGCTTTCAGGTTGAAGAGCCTGATCACTGGTTAGGTTTTGGTTTTTATCCTTGGGAAGTTCAACGCCAAGAATACACGCGAACCGTGAAATTTGGCGGCTATTGTCGACCTTATACTGACCCGCATACCGGACATTTAATTGTACACTGGGAAAACGACGAAGAAGTGCTGGCGGTGCCATTTGATGTGCCGATTCCCGGTTACAAAAATCACACGGTCAATACCTTGCGTTTATGGGATGCGGCGGCGGATGAAGAATTTAAGTTGTCGGAGTTTAATGCCGGCTCCTACTTTGAAGCGGTCGCCGCCAAAAATGAAGCCGAAAATATAACGATGGTGTTGTATCCAAATGATACCAGCGAAAACGGCAAAGAACTCCGTCTGCGACAGCAGTATTTTTTAGTTTCGGCCAGTTTGCAAGATGTGGTTCAGCAGTGGGTTAAACATCATAATGCGGATTTCTCACGTTTTGCCGAATCGAATGTTTTCCAGTTAAATGACACCCATCCGAGTTTAGCCGTAGCGGAACTCATGCGTTTATTAGTAGATGAACGACACATGGCTTGGGATGAGGCTTGGGATATTGTGAGCCACACCATGGCTTACACTAACCATACTTTATTACCTGAGGCGCTTGAAAAATGGTCAGCTGATTTGATGCGTAAATTGCTGCCACGTCCACTCGAGATTATTGAAGAAATTAACCGTCGCTTTTTAGCCCAGGTCGCACAAAAATGGCCAGGGGATATGGAGCGTCAGCGTCGATTGTCTATTTTTGATGAGCACGGCATGGTGCGTATGGCTTACCTAGCCATTGTCGGCAGTTTCTCAATCAATGGCGTCGCTGCGCTACATTCACAATTGCTAAAAGAAGGCTTGTTTAACGACTTCTATCAGCTGTGGCCAGAACGCTTTAATAATAAAACCAATGGCGTCACCCAACGTCGTTGGTTAGCCGGTTGTAATCCAGGGTTGCGCGACTTATTGAATGAAACGATTGGCGAAGAATGGGTGACTGATTTAAGTCAACTGAGTCAGCTAGAAACCTATTTGCAGGATGTGAATTTCCGCCAAAGATGGACCCAGGTGAAACTGCAAAACAAGCAGCGTTTAGCCGACTTAATCAAAAAAGATACGGGTTTAGTCGTGAATCCTGAGGCGATGTTTGATGTGCAGGTAAAACGCATTCACGAATACAAACGTCAACTACTGAACGCGTTACACGTAATTCATTTATATGCCCGCATTAAACGCGGCGATAATCAAAATATGACGCCTCGTGTGGTGATTTTTGGTGGTAAAGCGGCACCGGGTTATCAGATGGCGAAAGCCATTATTAAGCTGATCAATAATGTGGCTCAAGTGGTTAATAATGACCCGGAGATTGGCGATTTGCTTAAAGTCGTGTTTATTCCAAACTACCGTGTCTCGGCGATGGAGGTGATTTGTCCAGGTACGGACTTATCCGAACAAATTTCTACCGCCGGTAAAGAAGCCTCTGGCACCGGTAATATGAAATTTATGATGAACGGTGCGGTCACGATTGGTACTTTGGATGGTGCAAATGTTGAAATTCGACAAGCGGTTGGCGATGAACATTTCTTTTTGTTTGGTTTGCAAACCGAGCAGGTGCAGGATTTGATTGGTCGTTATCAACCACAGACATACATTGATAACGATGCCGACTTACAGGCGGTATTAAACCTGTTGGAAGTGGGGCATTTTAATCAGTTTGAACCTGGTATTTTTGATGCTATTTTAGCGGCCATTAAAAACCCACAAGACGAATGGATGACCCTGGCCGATTTTCGCAGTTATATCGAGGTTCAAGAACAGGTTGCACAAGCCTATCAAGATACCGAACGTTGGGTGACTATGAGTATTATGAATTCGGCGCGTAGCGGGGTGTTTTCAACTGATCGCACCATGAGCGAATATAATCGAGATATCTGGCATTTAAAGCCGATTCAGGTACAGGCTGACTGATTGTCTGTGTTTTTGATTCGGCTTTCTGCTACAATAAGCCCACTTTTTAACTAGCTCTGCTATTTAAAAGTTTTCACTATGGTGACGCTATTCGTCCCCTCGCGACGCTAAGTTGGGAACTCCGCCAGGTCCGGAAGGAAGCAACGGTACCTTCTGATGCGTGCGCCGAGGTAAGGCGGGTAGCGTTGCCTCCATATTTTCCTCCCGCCCAAGTTTAAAGCACGTTAAAATAGTCTAAATTCTGATTCTGGATGCCTTCATGAGTTATACCGTATTAGCACGTAAGTGGCGCCCAAAAAACTTTAGTGAACTGGTGGGCCAAACCCACGTTATGCAGGCTTTAGCGAATGCGCTAGACCAGCAACGTTTGCATCACGCCTACCTGTTCACCGGCACACGTGGGGTGGGTAAAACCACGATTGCACGTATCTTTGCCAAAGCCCTCAACTGCGAGCAAGGCATTTCATCAACACCTTGTGGGCAGTGTTCGGTATGTCAATCCATCGATGACGGGCGTTTTGTCGACTTGATTGAAGTCGATGCCGCCTCTCGCACTAAGGTCGAGGATACTCGTGAGATTCTGGATAATGTGCAATATGCGCCGACTCAAGGGCGCTATAAAGTCTATTTGATTGACGAAGTGCACATGTTGTCCAAAAGCAGTTTTAACGCCTTGTTAAAAACACTAGAAGAACCACCTGAGCACGTAAAGTTTTTACTCGCGACGACGGATCCACATAAGTTACCGATTACTGTTTTATCGCGTTGTTTGCAATTCAACTTGTTGCGATTGACCAGTACTCAGATCCAAAATCATCTTGCTCATATTTTGCAACAAGAACAGCTGGATTATGAGCCTAATGCGTTAGCGTTAATTGCAAAAAGCGCGGATGGATCGGCGCGTGATTCTTTGAGTTTATTGGATCAAGCGATTGCTTATTGTGGTGGTCAGATTCAGTTTGAAGCCGTGCGCTCAATGTTAGGATTAGTCGATCAAGGGCTGGTTCAGGCCATTTTACAAGCGCTTAGCGAAGACTCAGCGCAACAGGTAAAACAAATATTACAAACGCTGGCGAGTTTAGGGGTCGATTATGTCGCCTTAGTGAATCAGTTGTTAGAGGTCTTACATCAAATCGCTCAGGCGCAGATTTTGGGCGAAGCGCTGGAAGATGGACTCTTGCCAACCGACATCCTGGCCGATTTTGCCAAGCGTTTAAGCCCTGAAAAAGTTCAATTACTTTATCAAATTGGCTTGTTAGCGCGCCAAGATATGAAATTAGCCCCCGATGTTCGTATCGGCTTTGAAATGACCTTATTGCGTATGCTAGCGTTTGATCCAAGCTCAGGCGGTTCGGCTTCATTAGGTGGACAACCAGGCCTGAAACAGCCAGCAGCGACCGCACCGAAACCAGCACAAACTTCTGCCAGCGGGCGTCAAAGTGTCGCCGAATTGTTGAAAGCGGCACAAGTAAATGAAACGCCACCCAATTTTCAATCGGTTCCGCAAGCGGCACAAGCCCATGAGCCCGCGGCTTCGAAACCAGTCGAGCCAAGTCGTGCTGAACCGGTGGCCGACTTAAGTTTGTTTCCTGATCTGCAAGCGCGTGTGCAAGCGCCTAGTGTCGCCACACCGGCTGTCAGTGCGCCAATTGAAACTACAGCGGTTGCGGAGTCTGAACCTACACATTTGACAAGTAACACCATGTCTAACTCAGTCGCACCGCCATCCGCTGATATCGCACCGGTTCAGACGTCTGTTCAGCCGGATCCTATGCAGTCGGTAACACCTCAAGTGTCGAATCAGACAGATTGGATGCCAGCGTTTGAGGAACCTGCAGAGCTAGCTGGGAATAATCAAGCGCAACCAACGCCAGAACCTGTTTTAATGTCTACCAGGCCTGGTGGTTCAAGTAGCACAAACCAATCGCAACCTGTGCAGGCTTGGATGGATATGATTCAGCAGTTAGGCTTGGATGGCATGGCGTTAGAATTAGCGAGACACTGTGTATTGGTCGATGCCAACCAGCAGGCCTGGTGGTTAAGTGTGCATCCTGAAGAGGCACATGCCAAAACC
>NZ_DATCSL010000084.1:0-12365 GCF_036568485.1 Thiomicrospira sp. | reverse complement strand
GTCGTGCGTGACCTGCTTTATGCACGCAATGATGTGTTAGAGTCGGACTTATTTAATTTGAATGACTCATTTGGCATCACCAATGCGGTGTTTCACATTTTACGTAACGCTGGCGCTTTACGCCCAAATGAGCGCCCCAATATTGTAGTGTGCTGGGGCGGCCACGCCGTGCCACGTCATGAGTACGAATACGCTAAACATGTGGGATATACGCTAGGGTTATATAAAATCAACATTTGCACAGGTTGTGGTCCCGGCGTAATGAAAGCACCAATGAAAGGCGCAGGGGTCGGTCATCACAATCAACGTTACGAGAATCGACGTTATATTGGCATCTCTGAACCCGGTATTATCGCGGCTGAAGCACCTAACGCGGTGGTGAATGAACTGGTGATTTTGCCGGATATCGAAAAACGCTTGGAAGCCTTTGTGCGTTTGGGACATGGCATTATTATTTTCCCTGGCGGGCCAGGCACGCTTGAAGAACTGCTGTATATTTTAAGCTTATTATTACACCCACAAAACTCAGATTTGCCCTTTCCCCTGGTGTTGACCGGCAATGATCAAAGCCGCCGCTACTTTGATAAGATCGAGCATTTTATTAAAGCGACCCTAGGCGAAACAGCATTATCACGCCTACAAATTGTGATTAACGACCCTGAGAAAGTGGCGGATCTAATGCACGAAGGTTTAGAGATTGTGCACCAAGATCGCAAAGACACCAGCGATGCTTATTATTACAATTGGTTGTTGCATATTGATCCTTCACTACAGCAACCATTTGAACCCACACATGATGCCATGAGCCAGTTAAATTTAAGCAAAAACCAGCCGGTTCATCAATTAGCCGCCCAGTTACGCCGCGCCTTCTCTGGCATTGTCGCAGGCAATGTAAAAGCCAGTGGCTTAAAAGCGATTGCGGAACATGGTCCATTTGAATTACACGGTGACCCCGATATTATGCAAGCACTCGATGAATTATTGAGCTTCTTAGTAGAACAAAAGCGCATGAAGCTCGATACCAGCCAATATGTGCCTTGCTACCGAATTATTAAAGAGTAACCCTCATGACCTTTGCCGATTTAGACCTTGACCCTTGTTTATTAGACACACTCGAAAGCCTGCACTTTCATCGCCCGACCCCAATTCAACAAGCAGCGATTCCGCTCATGATGCAAGGCAAAGATGTATTGGCGGGCGCCGCCACCGGTACGGGAAAAACCGCGGCCTTTGTTTTACCCGCGTTGCAACATTTGCTCGACCACCCCAAACAAACTCGCTGGCCGCGCATTTTAATGCTCGCACCCACCCGAGAATTGGCACTGCAGATTCGCACCGTTGTGCGCCAACTCAGTCAAAACATGCATATTCGCTCTATGCTGATTAGCGGTGGGTTTGCGCAAAACAAGCAAATTGACAATTTAGGCCGATCATTTGAAATTCTGATCGCCACCCCCGGTCGTTTATTAAATCTGCTTAACCAAGAAGAAATTGAGCTGCACGATCTTGAAATGGTGATTATTGACGAAGCTGATCGTATGTTAGATATGGGTTTAGGGCCGGATGTGTATGCCTTGTTAGATGCCCTCCCCGGCGACTTTCAAGCCGCTTTATTTTCCGCCACTTTGGCGGGGCATAATATTCAGAACTTTGCGGATCGCTTGTTGGATAATCCTGAAATTGTACAAGTGGATGCCGCCAACCAACAATCCAGTCAAATTCAACAATGGGTCTATTTTGCAGATGATCGTGACCACAAAGAAAAGTTACTGCAAGCGATTGTCGAAGACCCAAGTTGCCAAAGCGCGATCGTATTTTGTAATAAAAAAGAGCGCGCGATTAGCCTGACCGAATGGTTGCAAACGCAAGAGATTAACGCGCAAGTACTGCACGGCGATTTTATTCAAGCCAAACGTTTAGAGAAGGTGAGCAAGTTTAAAGAAGGCAAAATCAAAGTGTTAGTCGCCACGGATGTGGCGGCACGTGGGCTAGATTTGTTAAATATTACCCATGTGATTAATTACGACTTGCCTTTGCGTGGCGATATATATATTCATCGAATTGGTCGCACCGGTCGAGCGCAAAACGTGGGTGTCGCCATCAGTTTAGTGGAAGGTCACGAACTGAAATCACTCGAACGCATCCAGTACCATCTGCAATCGAAAATTCCAGTAAGCAAAATAGCCGGACTCGAAGCGCGTTTAACCGTCAATAAGGTCAAAGCGGCGGCTAAGAAAAAACCGCATAAGAAAAAAGCGGCCAAAAAAGCCGCTTCTAAGAAGAAAAAGTGAGGCTTTTAAACCCTCACCAGGCTTGGTGATTAAGCGTTTAATGGCGCTTAAAGTGCTTCACTTCATTGAAGATACCCTGATTCGCCAGTAAATCGATATTCAGAATAATCACCATAATCTCTTCTAAGGTCGCCAAACCACGTACAAACTCTTCGCTGACGGCCTTATTATCACCAAAAGAAGGCGAGTGCTGAAGCTGGTCAATATTAACATCGTGTACATCAGATACGCCATCCACTACTAAACCGATGGTTTTTTGTACTTCAACTTCCGAGCCTTCGGTACGATGGTTAACATGAATCACGATCACCACCGTACTTTCATCATAAGTCGGTTGGCTGATATTAAAACGCTCGCGCATATCAATAATAGGCACAACTGCACCACGCATATTGATCACACCTTTTACATAACCGGGCATATTCGGTAATTGAGTCGGACTTTCCCAACCACGAATTTCTTGAACGCGCAAAATATCAATGCCGTAGGTTTCGTCACCTAGAATAAAGGTTAAGAATTGATCCTGATCCCCACCTTTTAAACCGATTTCACGTTCAATATCTTGGGTAGCTTTTTCGGCCGCGGCCGCTTGCGTTTCGCTCATTAGAATTCACTCCATTCATCAGATGCTTCCATTCTAGCCGATTTTTGTGTGTTTAAACCAGTCGATTTTGCCGAACCGTCTTTGACCCTTGGTTTCGACAAGGCTTTCGGCTTGCTTGTATCATGATGACTTAGGGCTTGCGGTTTAGCCGCGGCGGCTAACTTTTTGTTGGCATGCCCGGTATTAAAAAAGGCCATGTCTTGGCTTAAGTTCGCAGCCTGTTCACTCATGCTTTCTGAGGCAGCTGAGGTTTGTTCAACCAATGCCGCATTTTGTTGAGTGACCTGATCAATATCGGCAATGGCTTGATGCACCTGGCTTACGCCTTCGGCTTGTTCGGCTGAAGCGCGCGCAATTTGTGCAATCATTTGCGTCACCTCAGACACCGAGCCGGTAATCGCGTTTAACATCTCGCCTGATTCAGAAGCCAATTTAGTACCTTGATCAATGCGCGTCACACTTTCACCAATTAAGGCTGAAATGTCTTTTGCGGCCTCGGCCGACTTCTGCGCTAGGGCACGCACTTCGCCTGCGACTACGGCAAAGCCACGCCCATGATCACCAGCACGTGCCGCTTCAACCGCAGCATTTAAGGCTAACAGATTGGTCTGGAAAGCAATGCCATCAATTAATGTAACGATTTCAGAAATCTTATGGCTAGACTCTTGAATCGAATTCATCGCTTCAATCGTTTGCTGCATCACTTTTGAGCCTTGCGTGGCTTGTTTTTGTACATTTTCGGCTACATGTGTGGCTTGTTTGGCGTTATCGGTATTGTTTTGCACTGCCGAATTCATTTGATCCATCGTGGCCGAAGTTTCTTCTAATGCGGCGGCTTGCTCCTGTACACGTTGACTTAAATCCAACGCACCCTTAGATACTTCATCTGCTGCGGAATGCACAATATCGGAGGCGGTCACGGCTTTGGAGACCACATCGGTTAGTTTCGCCGCCGAGGCATTGACCGCTTCCGTTAACATGCGCAAATCGCCATGATATTCGTTTTGAATCGTTTGGGTCAAATCCCCTTTTGATTGCGCAACAACCACGCGTGTAATATCTTCAACCGCTGCTTCCAATGCGGTCATCGAACTATTAATGTTTTGTTTCAAGGTCGCCAATTCGCCGCGCGCTTCAGTATTTACACGATGCTGGAATTTACCTTCATTCATGTAATGCATTACATTATTAATCTCAACGATCACCTGATTGATGCTGCCTAGCGCATTTTCAACCTGTTGGCTAAAGGCGCGCGGTACACGCTCATCCATTTTGCTATCAAACTGACCGTTATGCATAGCTTGCATGACTTTTGCCAGTTCTTTCATCATAAAGTCAACTTGGTCCGCCGAAGCGTTCACGCCTTGCTTAAGCTTATCTAAGTCACCCACATAGTCTGAACTGATGCGCTGGCTAAAGTCGGATTGTGCCACCGCGCCTACTACTCGGTTAGCATCGGTAATGGCCTTGGCCATGTTTTCAAGCAACTCATTAAAGGCTGAAGCGGCGGTGCCAACTTCGTCCATGTTCGACACTTTAACGCGTGCGCTAAAATCACCGGTTTGTTGCACATGGCGTGATACACGAACCAACTCATTCAATGGGCGAGTCACGGCTAATAAAGTCACGCGTGAAAACAATATCGCGAGAATGAAAATCACAATTGAGCCAATAATCGCCATAGTCATGGTCGATTCGTAGTTAGCTTGCGCCGCATCATTTAATTCACTGGCGACTTGCTTTTGTAAATCAATCAAGTCGGTAATCGCATCGGATATGGGATCGATCGCTGGGTAAAGCTCATTACGGCTAAACTCGGCAATCGCTTGGCTGTCTTGTGCTTTGACATAACCCAGCATTTTCTCAATCGCTCGATCCGAGGTTTGCATAAGGGTTTGTGCGTTTTGCGCGAGTTTAGCTTCCTGAGGTGTTAGGGTGGTGGCCATATAACCAGCCCACAAACGTTGAATATCCTGCTGAGCTTTGACGATATTTTGTTCCGCTTGTTGCCAATCAATATTTGCATTACGTAATTTATGATTGGTATCGACAATATTAACGGCATAACTGTCGGCGATGCTTTTTAAATCTTTCATCGGTACGACACGGTCGAGATAAAGGGCGTGCAAGTCGTGATTAAATGCGCGCATTTCATATAGCCCCACACTCACCGCCAGGACTGAAAAGGCCAACAAGCCAAACACCAAACTGATGATTCTATTTTTTATTGACATAAGGCACCTCTTCACCCTTAATTAAATGCACACGCGATCACGCTAATTAAAGCACCAACTGATTTGGATTATATAGCAAGAAACCATAAAACAATTAACGTTTTATTAAGCTGTCGAAAGCTTAGCTAACTCGCGCATTACTACCGTGGCATAACGTCCGGGTGCCAAGCCAAAATCGACTTGCAGGACTTTATTATCCAACCACTGCCAGCTCAGGTTTTTAGGCAACATACGCAGGGCTCGACGCTCTTGCTTTAAACCTAAATCGGTAAGTGCTTGGCACCAGGCCTGGTGCTTAGATAATACTTGGGTTTCTAGTTTAAGAGCCGCATGTTGGCTTGCTAAGTCTCCGCTACCAACCAACGCACCGGTAGGATGAATATCAAGCTGCTTAACCCTTGTGCTGAGTTCGATTGAGCCATCGTCTACAAACCATTTTTCTGAGCCTTCCAGCTGAAACACATCGCCCGACCAGGCCTGGTGCCAAGCATTTTGGCGCACGCGTTCGGCGAGGATTTCGTTAAACAAAAATGAGCGCGCCGCCGAAATATAAAGGCCACGTTGTGCCGGTTTTAAACGCGTCAGTTCGCCATCAAATAATCGCTGCGCCATCGCCAAGTTATGTTCGTTGCGACCAAAACGTTGCTCACCAAAATAGTTGGGCACACCTTGGGTTTTAATTTGCTCTAGACGTTGCTCAATTTCGGCTTGATCACCGCTCACATCGCGCAAAGTGAGAATAAACCGATTACCGCTTAAACCGCCCGTTTGCAGTTTGCGTTGATGTCGTATGTGTTTGAGAATGCGCATCGAGTCAAATTGAAAGGTCGAAAAATCAGGGTTTTCACGCCCTGGCAAATACAGACTAAACCATTGGCGTGTAATACCGTGACGATCTTTTAAACCCGCATAACCAATGTCGCGTAACCGAATACCCGCCCATTTTGCCAGTTGTTGTGCGGCCCAATCGGTGTTTTCACCTTGTTTTTCTAACCATAACCATAAGTGTTCGCCTTCGCCAGTCAGCGAGTAAGCAAGAGTTTCTTCAACTTGGAAATCGGCTGGTTGGGATTTAATGCGAGCGTGAGCAGCGGGTTCGCCATAAGCGTAAGGTAGGCTTGAATAATGCAACAAAGGAAGAAGGTCTCTTAATATAAGCACCAGGCCTGGTGACAATCGGCCCGGTGACTAGACAAGTACAAAAAGTTAAAAATTACGGAAGGTTTTTGACGACATCGGAAGCTCACGCCCGGTTTGGGGTTCTTCCGCGAACAACTCCAGTTTGAGCTCTTTGATGTTACCAGGGCGCACAAACTGGTCAATTAACTGACGTGAACCGGGCGGATCATCTTTACCTAAGTACAAATACACGTTACGTAACTGACAATTGTTTTTTGGATCAGACGCGGTATGACGCAACCAACTGCCACCTTTGAGCTCATAACCATCTTGAGTCACCATGTGCATCGTATGATAGTAAGGTGACTTAATTGCGACTGGGTGATCCAAACAAATTTCGAGCACCCGCGAAAAGTTACCTGAGCCTCGGTCGACATCGGTTAATAATTGTGCGCTCACGATTTTGGCCGGCTCTTTTTCACAGCCGATCAAAGTCAACGCGCCTAGCATCAAGGCGAAGCTTAAGCCATATCTTTTAAATTTTGTCATGTTAGTATCCTCAGAAAAAGGTCAGTTGAGCTTGTGCTCTATTATTGACCGGTTAATTTATGTTCTATTTATTATTGATTTTGTTGAATCCCCGCGATTTGCCAATCGCCCTCACCCTTAGCTAAACGGCGAATGTGCCAAACTTCGTTAAAAGCGTGCGCCGCTTGGTTGCGATCTTCTTGAATAAAGCCACTAAAACCTAAGCTGACGACAAAATACTCGCCTTCTAAAGATTGATCTAACACCTTGGTATAAAGAGTATCGACCACCGTGTGGTTTTCGCCAGCTTGGACTTGTTGCATTAAATCTTGTAACTCGGCAAACAACTCTGGCGTGCAGTAACTTTCAATTTCAGCCGCATCACCTCGATCCCAAGCGGCTTGAATCGCGATAAAGTGCTGCTTCGCACCTTCGACAAACCCTGCTTCATCAAACCAAGCGGGCGCATCGACACCATGTTGAGCGGCTTCAGTTAAACCTGAACCAATCACGGGAACAAGCGGTTCTTCTGTATGGCTTTTGGCTGTAGATGGAGCATTATTTGAGCGCTCATAAACCGGCTGAGTTGCTTGTCGGGTTTGTGGCTGTGCACCTTGTTGATAGGACAATTCTTGTTGTTGGCGTTGACGCGCGCGCAAAAACATCATCAAGCCCATCAACAGCAAAGCGACTAATAAAATATCGAAAAACTGAATGCCTTCAAAGCCTTCACCAAAAATCATCCAAGCCAAAAAGCCACCCGCGGCTAAACCCGCCAAAGGCCCTAACCACTTAGCCGAACCCGTTGCGGCTTGACCCGCCGCCGCGGTTTGACGCGGAGTTTGCACCGCTTGCTGTTGCTGGCTTGGCGCTTGGCGCTGTTGAGTCGGCATGGATTTTTGTTGACCAAAACTACCACCGCCCCCAAAACGTTTGGCTTCCGCCGACTGGGGTAATACAAACGTTAAACTTAATACCAGCGCGGCCATCGAAAATAACGCAGACTTCATATTGATCCTTTTATTCAGCTAGGTGTTGACCTGTATAAAAATTATTGTGTATAAATTTTATATTGATTGTATCCCCAAGCCTGAGATTAAACAACCAGGCCTGGTGCTTTACCAGGCCTGGTGCTTTTTTTGAGTGTTGGGTTTAAAGCGCCTCTAACATTGATTGCAACAAGGCTTGATCAGATAGGACTAACGGGTTGCCCAGCATACTGCCGGTTCGGCAATTGGCGAGCACTTGATTAAGATTGTCTGCGCGCAAGCCATAGTGGCTCAATCCTTTAGGTAAATACTGGGAAGTCAGTGTTTCAAGCGCCATAACAAGCGCGCCTAAATCGGCTATACCGGTTAACAATTGGGCGACTTCAGTATATTTGGCCAATGTTTGCGGTGCATGCTGAGCATCACTCGCCAGCAAAGCTTCAATATTGGCGCGCGTAATCGGCGCGAGTAGTTTGGCGCAGACCAAACCATGTGGCGCTTTAAAAAACGCACCAATCGGTCCGGCTAACCCATGCACTGCGCCCAAACCCGCGTTGGCTAAAGTCATGCCAGATAAGCTCGCGGCCAACATTAAACGCCCATAACCTTCTTGTTGTTCCGACTCTTGATTTGATTGAATTAACTCAAACGCACCATGAAATAGTTCCATGCCTTGCCAAGCCAATGCATCCGTAATGGGGTTGGCTTTTAACGTGGTATAAGATTCAAGTAATTGGGTAAATGCATCCATCGCGGTGGCATACAGCACTTCATCAGGGCAAAAAGGCAGAAAAGCTGGGTCCAACCAGGCCTGGTGGGCGACCAAGAGATCATCTCGAAAAGATTTTTTAAACTCGCCCAAGCGTGAAATTACCGCATTTTTAGTGGTTTCTGAGCCGGTTCCGGCGGTGGTCGGCACCGCAATAAAAGGCAACGGATCGGCTTGAAGTTTTCGGCCACAGCCCACGCCTTCTAAATAATCCACCACTGAAAAACGCTCTGGCAATAAACCCGCCACGGCTTTGGCGGCATCTAATACACTGCCGCCGCCAAAGCCCACGACCAGTTCAATGTCTTGTGGTGCTTGTTTAACCAACTCATCAATCCGCTCGGCCGAGGGTTCACCTTGTACAATCACGCGGTGTACAAGTCGCTGTTCCAAAACATTTGCTAAGCGTGACTCAACAAAATGTTGGTCGGCATAACCGCTGCTAATCAACATCAAAGATTGTTGAGTTTGCTTTAAGAGTGACTCAGCGAGTTGTTGGTCGGTGATACCCCAGCCGAATTGTATCGCCGGCATTTTTGCAAACTGAAAGGCTGGGATCATATCGTCCCCTTTGCCGGTTTTTCTACCAATAAACGCACCATGCGCCCATTTTTAAGCGGGGTTTGCTCAAGCAACTTAAAGCCAACGGCTTCAAGCATGTAGACAATGTCAGCCGCATGGTAACGATTATGTTCTAAAAAATGTTCAAACGCGTCTTCCAACTCTGTGCGTTTAAGCTGGCCCTGTGAAATCTCGGCCTGTGGATAACGGTGGGTTAAATAATCCTGCAAAGGTTGGCGCACTAAATCAATCACACAAAAACGCCCGCCCGGTTTTAACCAACGATACGCCGCTTGAAACATCAACACCGGCTGAATCACTTCATGCACCACTAAGTTGGTCATCATCGCGGCCACCGAGTTTTCAGCGACCACCAGGCCTGGTTCATTCAAATCATCTAATTCGATGCGTGCATTAGTCGGCAAATCCACCAAAGCTTCCAACATATAAGGCGCGGCTTCAATACCAATTACGTTGGATTCAGGATAACGCTGCGCCAAGTCCTGTACAAACAAACCCGTACCCGCACCTAAATCCATTAAGCCATCGCCCGCTTGAATCACAGGCTGGACAGATTGCGTCCAAAATTGCCAAAAGCTTTCATCATGGCGCTCGGCGTAAGTTTGGCTAATCATTTGACGTGCATGTTCGCCATCGCCACCGTGATGACGCAGGATTTGCTGCTGAGTCTGTTGCATGTTTTTCCCTCGTTTACAGTTGACCCACTATAATAACGGGTTTTGACGGTTAGATTAAAGGTTAAAACAATGAGTGATTTACCGAATTGTCCAAAATGCGGCTCCGAATATACCTACGAAGATGGCGAAATGTTGATTTGCCCAGAATGCGCCCATGAGTGGTCAAAACACGCCACCGAAGAGTCGGACGAGAAAGTCTACAAAGATGCCAATGGCACAATTCTGCAAGATGGGGATACCGTCACGGTGATTAAAGACTTAAAAGTGAAAGGTTCTTCGCTAGTAGTGAAAGTCGGCACCAAAGTGAAAAACATCCGCCTAAAAGATGGCGACCACGACATCGACTGCAAAATCGACGGCATCGGCCAAATGAGCTTGAAAACTGAGTTTGTGAAAAAGGTGAGTGAATAACGCCTAGTCTAATCCCATTAATCGCTTTAACTGACCTTCAAGTTGATTTAACTCAGTCTTATTCAAGCGGGTTAATGGGGTTTCTTGGATACGAGCACGATCGATAGATCGTGTTTGCTCAATGACCGCATAGGATGTTTTCAATAGACGTTCGCGTGCGACAACCTCAACTCGCAAAGCGGACAATTCAGGCCAGAAAACACTGGTTAAAGGCACCACCATCACCATTGGTAAACCGGCTTCAATCAATCTAGTTTGAGTCAATACGACCACTGGGCGTATTTTGTCGATTTCTGCACCTTGGTTAGGATTTAATCTGGCTAGTACGACATCCCCACGCGCAAAACTCATTTCCACCAACCTTGCGGTTCTTGCTCAGCCACGCTTAAAGCCAAATCTTGCTCGGTATCTGACAACTCGTTGTTCATCTCAGCGATATGCTGTTGGAGTAATGGCGAGTTTTGAATGGATTGTGCCGCTTCAACCATCGCTTGCAACGCGAGCTCTCGTTGCGTTTGTTGAACATAGCTTTCTAACGCGCGGCGCGCAAAATCGGAACGAGTTAAGTGCTGACGCTCGGCGAGCTCGCGAATTTTTTCATCTAAACTATCCGACAAACGCAAAGTTAAAGCACTCATATATCACCTGTCATCAACATGTGATACGTATTGTAACACAAAATAAATCCGACTTAATCATCAAGCTTAGCGGCTAACATCGCGCGGATATTCGCCATGTGTGCGTTGCCGTGGTCTTTGACTTCTTCTTGGCTGAGTTCGACGCCGGGTTTGCCTTCCCAGTGCAAGGCGTCTTCGGGGAGTTCGCTGAGGAATCGGCTGGGTTCGCAAGGCGTGTCTTCGCCGTATTTTCGGCGTTTTTGGGCATAGGTAATAGTCAAGCTACGTTGGGCGCGTGTAATACCTACGTAAGCCAAACGCCGCTCTTCCTCCAGGCCTGGTGATTCAAGGTTTTGTTTATGCGGCAGCATTTCTTCTTCCACACCTATCAAAAACACATGTGGAAACTCCAGCCCTTTTGAGGCGTGCAAGGTCATTAAGCTGATCATATCGTGATCGGCTTCTTCTTCGTTGCGCTCTAAAATATCCATTAAGGTCATGTGCGATACGACTTTTGCCAGCTTGAGTTCTTCGCCGTCCTCTTCATGCGCTTTAGTGACAATGCGTTCAATCCAGAGAATCAAGTCACGCACGTTTTCAATACGACGTTCAGCGGTTTTGACACTGCTGGCGGTTTCCATTAACCAGTTGTCGTATTCAATTTTATCCAGCACGCTGCGTACAAACGGAATTAAATCTTTGCCTTCAACATTCTCTGCTTCTTTCACCCAGTCTAATAATAGCGCGCCGAAATATTGCACCCGCTGGAGTGCCTTCTCTTTCAAAATTTGGGTGAGGCCAAACTCTTGGCTGGCGTCGAATAAGCTGATACCACGATTGGTGGCGTAGGTGGCGAGCTTTTCGAGTGTGCCAGCGCCAATTTCGCGGCGCGGTGTATTGATAATGCGCAAAAAGGCCGCGTCATCATCCGGGTTAACGATGAGCTTGAAATAAGACATCACATCTTTAATTTCCGCACGTTCAAAAAACGATTGACCGCCCGACAAAATATAAGGCAAGTTTTGTTCGCGCAACGCACGCTCAATTAAGCGAGCCTGGTGGTTACCTCGATATAAAATGGCATAGTCGCGGTTTTTGGTGCGATATTTAAACTTGTGCACAATAATCTCCGACACCACGCGTTCGGCTTCTTGGTTTTCGTTTGCGCAGCCGATCACGCGGATTGGATCGCCTAATCCCATCTCACTCCACAACAGCTTCTCGAATACGTGTGGATTATTCGAAATCAGTTGGTTGGCGCTGTTCAAAATGCGCTGACTGGAGCGATAGTTTTGCTCTAGCTTAACCAAGTGCAAACCGGGAAAATCCTGTTGCAACAAGGCCAAGTTTTCCGGTTGCGCACCACGCCAAGCATAAATGGATTGGTCGTCGTCGCCTACCACCGTGAGTTTGCCGCCTAAACCAACCAACTGAGTGACTAATTGATACTGCGCCGCATTGGTGTCTTGATACTCATCCACCAGTAAATAGCGCACTTTGTTTTGCCATTTGGTTAAGATTTCTGGATTTTCATTAAACAAACG
>NZ_DATCSL010000083.1:0-46926 GCF_036568485.1 Thiomicrospira sp. | reverse complement strand
CGTGTGCCGTATAAAGGTTCGTTGTCCCCGATTATTCATCAGTTAATTGGTGGCGTTCGTTCGAGTATGGGTTATACCGGTTGTAAGGATATTCTGGAGATGAACACCAAACCTTCCTTTGTACGAGTTACCAACGCAGGCATGATTGAGAGTCATGTGCATGATGTAATGATTACAAAAGAAGCCCCAAACTACCGTATATAGTTTAAAATTCGTTATCCCTTTTTTCATTAAGCGGAGCCTTGGCTCTGCTTTTATTTTTATATGGACACCCTATGACACAGCATTCAATTCACGATCATCGTATTCTAATTCTAGACTTTGGTTCACAGTACACCCAGTTAATCGCGCGTCGAATTCGTGAAATTGGCGTGTATTGTGAGATTGAGCCTTGGGATGTCGATTTGGATGTGATTCAGGCGTTTGGGGCGAAAGGTATTATTTTGTCTGGTGGGCCAGAAACGGTCACAGGTGATGATGCCCCTAAAGCACCAGGCCTGGTGTTTGATTTGGGAGTGCCGGTTTTGGGTATTTGCTATGGCATGCAAACTATGGCGGCTCAGTTGGGTGGCAAAGTAATTAACGCAGCTGAGCATGAATATGGTTATGCCCAAGTTCGTGCTCGTGGACATACGGAATTGCTACGCGATATTGAAGATCACGTCACATCCGAAGGCCATGGTTTGTTGGATGTTTGGATGTCACATGGTGATCGAGTGGACGTCATGCCCTCGGACTTCAAGTTAATGGCAAGTACCGAAAGTTGTCCGATTGCCGGTATGGCGAACGAGACCAAACACTTTTATGGTATTCAGTTTCATCCTGAGGTGACTCATACAAAGCAAGGGTTGCGTATATTAGAACGTTTTGTCACGCAAATTTGTGGCTGTGAAAAGCTTTGGACTACCGCTAATATTGTCGAGGATAGCATCACACGTATACGTGAACAGGTCGGCTCAGATGAGGTCTTATTAGGTTTGTCCGGTGGTGTCGACTCATCCGTGGTAGCAGCCTTGTTACACAAAGCGATTGGCGAACAGCTAACCTGCGTGTTTGTTGATCACGGCTTGTTGCGTTACAAAGAAGGCGATCAAGTGATGGCTATGTTTGCCCAGAACATGGGGGTTAAGGTAATACGTGTTAATGCCGAAGATCGCTTTATGGATAAGTTAAAAGGGGAAGCGGATCCTGAGAAAAAACGAAAAATAATCGGCCATACCTTTATTGAGGTGTTTGATGAAGAATCTTCTAAATTAACCAATGTTAAGTGGTTGGCGCAAGGCACGATTTATCCGGATGTCATTGAATCAGCGGGTTCTAAAACCGGTAAAGCAAAAGTGATCAAATCTCACCATAATGTGGGTGGGTTGCCAGAAGATATGGCTTTAGAGTTACTTGAACCGTTGCGTGAATTGTTTAAGGATGAAGTGCGCAAAATGGGTGTGGAGCTGGGATTGCCAGTAGATATGGTTTATCGCCATCCATTCCCAGGCCCTGGTTTAGGTGTACGTATTCTGGGTGAAGTAAAGAAAGAGTATGCGGATATTTTGCGTTTGGCCGATCATATTTTTATCGAAGAACTACGCAAAGCCGACTTATATGATAAAACCTCCCAAGCCTTTACTGTGTTTTTGCCAGTTAAATCAGTTGGGGTAGTTGGTGATGCCCGTCGTTATGATTATGTAGTGAGCCTACGAGCCGTTGAGACCATTGATTTTATGACTGCTCGATGGGCGCATTTACCTTATGACTTTTTAGAAAAAGTGTCGAATCGTATCATCAACGAAATCCCTCGCATTTCACGTGTTACCTATGATATTTCCAGCAAGCCACCTGCGACGATTGAATGGGAATAGTGTGGCGCTTAATCAGGATTTAGTTCCGTCGCATTGCCCACCAGGCCTGGTGGGCGAGGAGCGAGATAGCTTTTGGATGCGTTTCGCCTTAGTTTTGGCTGCGCATGCAGAGTCATTGGGCGAAGTTCCAGTGGGTGCAATTGTCGTAAAGGGTGATGAGTTGGTTGCCACCGGCTTTAATCAGTCAATTGGTTGTCACGATCCGAGTGCACATGCTGAAATGCTTGCGCTTAGAGAAGCTGGCAAAAAACTCAATAATTATCGGTTACCAGAGTGCGAGTTATATGTCACTCTTGAACCTTGTGCGATGTGCGCCACAACGATGGTGCATGCGCGATTAAAGCGCTTAGTTTTTGGGGCTTCCGATCCCAAGACAGGCTCGGCTGGTTCGGTTTTAAATTTAGTCAATTACGCGGCCTTTAATCATCAAATCCCCACCCAATCCGGTGTATTGGCAGCGGAATGCTCAGCGCAGCTAGCCAATTTTTTCAAAAAAAGACGTGAACAACATCGATTAGCACGAAAGGCGTTATCGACAGATAAGCTTTAAAGTCGAAAAATTAGATTAATTGATTCAGAGTATTTAATTTGAATTTTACGTTATTTGTTGTTTATCTGAGCGCTGCTTGCTGGAATTTATCCTATTCAAACGGTATTATGGCTATATTTAGTCTTCTAAGAAGTAATAAATTTTATGCAAAGAAGTATTGATCCAGCAGAGGGTATTCCTACCATCAAAATTTTGCCCGGCGAGTATTATGTGACACGTCAAGAAGAGCGAATTGAAACGGTTTTAGGCTCGTGTATTTCGGCCTGTGTTAGAGACCCTGTTTCTGGCATTGGCGGCATGAATCATTTTATGTTGCCAGTCGATAAAAACAACGCAAGAGGTATTGAGCTTTCCGACGCTAACCGCTATGGTAACTATGCAATGGAAAATATGATCAATGCGTTATTGAGTTCGGGTGCTATGCGTAATCGTTTAGAGTTTAAGATTTTTGGCGGTGGTCGCATAATGAGTTCTATGACCAACATTGGTTGGTATAACATAGGCTTCGTCTTTGATTATATCTATACCGAAGGGTTTAAAGTAGTCTCACAAGATATTGGGGATGTGTATCCTCGCAAGGTGATTTATTATCCGTTATCGGGGCGAGTTCGGGTTCGACGCTTAAATGCGATGCATAACCAATCGTTGGTTGATCAAGAAAGTCAATACTTTCAAAACATTGAACATAAGCCTGTTGAAGGTGATGTTGAGTTGTTTTAATAAGCTACAATGTAATACACAAATTGCAGTTTTAGCCGGTGTAATTGTTAGAGTCAGGTTTAAAGCACAACCTGGTTAAATGGTAATTGTTTTCTGAGGAAAAAATCATGGACATGATGGAAACGTTTCGACAAACATATTTAGAAGAGAGCTTTGAAGGCTTAGCAATCATGGAAACCGGTTTGCTCGAATTGCCACCAGGGCGTCCAGACTCAGAAAAAATCAATGAAATTTTTCGTGCCGCTCACTCTATAAAAGGTGGCAGTGGTACGTTTGGCTTTATTGAAATCGCCGGCTTTACCCATGTTTTGGAAACCTTGCTGGATGAGATGCGTGATTACAAGCGGGATGTTACCCAAGAGTCGATTGATGCTATGCTGGCAGCGGTTGATGTGTTGCGCGATATGTTGACCAGGTTGCAAAATCACGACCAAATTGATGAAGTGCGTGCGTCAGAGGTGCAAGCTCGCCTAGAAGCGATCTTGGGTGGTTCATCAGTGGCCAATAATAATTCAGCCGAGACATCGACAAGTGACGCCGCTGTAAAAAGTGAAGCTCCAAGTAGTTGGGTTATCCAATTGAAACCAGAAAAAGGTTTATTAAAAACGGGTAACGAGCCGATTCGTATTTTTCGTGAACTTCAAACGTTGGGGAATCTCGAAGTAACCGCTCATACAAGTAATCTACCAAATATCGAAAACTTCAATCCAGAAGAACTGCATATCTCTTGGACCCTGCTGTTATCAGGTATGGAGATTGAATTAGAGGATATTAAAGAAGTTTTTGAGTGGATAGATGGTGATGGCGCCGAAGTTATTATTGAGGCACCAATTACTTCTGAGGCTTCACCTTCAGCTCAAGCCTCTGCATCCGCAGCCGAATCAGCTGTGCAAGCTCAAACTCCGATGATGACTGAAAAACCTGCTGAACCTAATCGAGCAGCACCAAAAGAACAAGCTAGTGCGCAAAAGAAAGCACCGGCACCTCAACAAGATGGCTCCATTCGAGTAAATCTGAGCAAAATTGATCAAATGGTTAATTTGGTTGGTGAATTAGTTATTACCCAATCTATGTTAAGCCAGTTTGGTGATCAAGCCGAGCAAAATCCAGATAGTACAGAGTGGATTGATAAGTTGAAAGAAGGCTTAACTCATCTAGAACGCCATACGCGTGAACTACAAGAAAGCGTGATGAATATTCGCATGTTACCTGTGAGTTTTGCCTTTAATCGTATGCCGCGTATTGTGCACGATGTCAGTCAAAAACTAGGAAAAACCATTGAGTTGGTTATGGAAGGAGAGTCGACGGAGCTCGATAAAACCATGCTCGAACAGTTAACAGATCCGCTCGTTCATATTGTACGAAACTCAATTGATCATGGGATTGAAGGTCCGCAAGAGCGTATTGCAGCTGGCAAACCTGAGAAAGGGGTTGTTAAGATGGCGGCGTTCCATCAAGGCGGCAATATCATGATTCAAATTACGGATGATGGTGCTGGTATTAATGTCGATAAGGTTCGCCAGAAAGCGATTGAAAAGGGTGTAATCGATCCGGACATTAACCTGAGTCACGATGAGATTGTTGACCTTATTTTCCACCCTGGTTTTTCAACAGCGGATGTTGTCAGTGACGTATCGGGTCGCGGTGTTGGTATGGATGTGGTGCGTCGAAACATTCGTGGCCTTGGCGGTACGGTTGAGGTTAAAACTAAACGTGGGGAAGGTAGCGTGTTTACCATCCGTTTACCACTCACACTCGCTATTCTGGATGGTCAGCTGGCATCGGTTGGTAGCCAAACTTATGTTTTCCCACTGGTGTCAATTGTCGAGTCTATTCAGGTCGATAAATCATTGGTTAAAGGCATTGCCGGTCAGGCAGAATTGTACAAGTTAAGAGATCAATATATCCCCGTCATACGTTTGCATAATCGCTTTGGTGTGAATGACGCTAAAAGTGATTTGTCTGAGGGGTTACTAGTTGTTGTCGAAGAAGGAGGCCGCCGAGCTGGGATTTTTGTGGATGATCTACTTGGACAGCAACAGGTTGTTATCAAAAGCTTAGAGAGCAACTTCATGAAGATTGAGGGTATCGCAGGTGCAACGATTTTAGGTGACGGTAAAGTAGCCTTAATTCTAGATGTCGCCGGAGCGGTATCAAATCATAAAACGGCCAATGCTGAAAAATTAGCACAAATTGATGCAGCAGCTTAAAGGTAGAATATGACCGAGTTAAATCAAGCTAATTACGTATTAGGTGCAAAGGAAGTTCAAGAAACGATTTTGATATTGAACTTATCAATCGCTCAGATTGAACTGTCAATAACTGAAGGTGATCACTCGGTTAATGCTTTGATTGACTCGTTCCGTTTTATGTCTCAGCATATTGAAGAGATTCAAACGGCTACGGCTGAAATAGGAACGGTTGAAACAGATGATGTGTTGTTCCGCAAACAACATTCCTTATTATTAAGTCAAACCTCTGATCTGTCTCAAAAGATGCAACAGGCGATTATCGCTTTTCAGTTTTACGACAAACTTAGTCAGCGCTTAGAGCACGTTTCGCATGGCTTATCTAATCTGGCCGAAATTGTATCGCATGAAATGCGTGTGCAAGATCAACAAGAATGGGAAAACTTTAAGCTTTCAGTTCGCAAAGGGACCACGATGCGGGAGGAGGAGGAGTTATTTGAACTTATTTTTGATCAAAAAACCCCGTCTGCTCAGGCAATTGAAATTATGAAAGCCCGAATGTCTCAACGCATGCATGCTGAACAAGAAAGTCATGAAGAAGAGATTGAGTTATTTTAAATTGGTCGTTTAATTAAAAGATTTTAAGATCAATCTAAAGCCCCTTTTTGGGGCTTTTTTGGTTTTAGGGCTTGAAAAATTAAGCCCTAGCCCCTATTAGAAGCGAGTTATTAACACAGTGTTTTACCAATAGGGGACATCAAAAAATGAGCACAAACAGAGAAACGCATGTATTTCAGACAGAAGTAAAACAACTTCTTAAATTGATGATTCACGCACTTTATAGCAATAAAGAAATTTTTTTGAGAGAACTGATTTCTAATGCATCCGATGCGTTGGATAAGCTGCGTTTTGAGATGGTTTCAAATGATGCCTTAAGTGAAGGCGAGTCTGATTTAGCGATTCAGATTGAATTTGATGACCAGGCTAAAACCATTACTTTGCGCGATAATGGCATCGGTATGACCCGTGATGAGGTGATTGAAAATATAGGAACGATTGCAAATTCCGGCACGAAAAAGTTTTTAGAAAAGTTGACAGGTGATCAAGCGAAAGATAGTCATTTAATTGGTCAATTTGGGGTTGGATTTTATTCAGCTTTTATCGTCGCTGATAAAGTAACACTACACACCCGAAAAGCGGGAACTACGATCGAAGAAGGTGTTCAGTGGGAGTCGAATGGTGAAGGGGAGTTTACGTTAGAAAACCTAGTTAAGCCAACTAAGGGCACAGAAATCACTTTGCATTTAAAAGAAGGTATGGATGAATTCTTAAATGACTATCGTTTGAAAAATATCATTACAACCTATTCCGATCACATTAACTTCCCGATTCAAATGCGTAAATCTGTCGAAAAGCAGGATCAGGAAGATAACTCCGCCCTTGAGTGGGAACAGGTTAACAAAGCAACCGCCATTTGGACTCAACCAAAGTCAGAATTAACCGATGATGATTATGCCAATTTTTATCAAACACTCTCACATGATTTTGATAAGCCATTAGCCGTTATGCATAACAAAGTAGAGGGCACGTTAGAGTATACATCTTTACTATACTTGCCTAAAATAGCGCCATTTGACTTGTATGATCGAGACCGTCGTTATGGGTTAAAACTTTATGTTAAACGTGTTTTTATTATGGATGATGCAGAGCATCTAATGCCAACTTACTTGCGTTTTGTGCGCGGTGTTATTGATTCAAATGACTTACCTTTGAATGTCTCGCGTGAAATATTACAGAGTAACCAAGTAGTCGATAAAATTCGATCCAGCTCAGTTAAACGAGTGTTAGATCAATTAACCAAATTAGCCAAAGCTGAAGATTCGACAGAATATGACTTATTTTGGGATGCATTTGGACAAGTTTTGAAAGAAGGCATTGTTGAGGATTATGCTAACAAAGAAAAGCTTTCCAAGTTATTAAGGTTCGCTTCTACTCATGATTCGGCCAAGGTCCAAAGAGTGTCACTCGAAGATTATGTTGGAAGAATGTCTGAAGACCAGGAGGCGATCTATTATATTGTGGCTGATAATCACTCTGCCGCATTAGGTAGCCCCCATTTAGAAGTTTTCCGTAAAAAGGGAATAGAGGTTCTGTTATTGTCTGATCGCATTGATGAGTGGTTAGTGGCGCATTTAACGGAGTTTGATGGTAAATCGCTGAAGTCTGTGACTCAGGGTGATATTAAGGAATTGGTTGAAGACGAGCAATCGTTAACTGACGATGAGAAAAAGGCGCGTAGTCTGCTGACTGATAAGGTCAAAAATGCACTTAGTGAGCTGGTTTCTGACGTTAAGATGACGGTTCGCCTAACCGATTCTCCAGCTTGTGTTGTGTCTGAAGAGGGTGGGATGAGTAATCATATGGCACGTTTAATGGAGCAGATGGGTCAAGCTCTTCCTAAAACTAAGCCTATTCTGGAGCTTAATCCTAACCATGTACTGGTTAAGCGTTTAGAGGCTATTGAAGATGATAACCAAGTAAAGGACTGGTCAATGTTTTTGCTTGAGCAGGCGAAAATTGCCGAAGGCGATCAGTTGGATTCACCATCAGAATTTATAAAACGTGTGAATATGTTGTTATCAGCAAGTGTTTAATCAAGTTATGACTTAACTGACTGTTTTATATGGCTAAGTCGTTTATGGCCCTATAAAAAAAATAGAGAGGACTAATATTAGAAGTTGTTGATATTAGTAAATTCTTGTATTAATATAGCAACTGTTGTTTTCAACAACTCCTCTTGAAGAGCTTTTATTGTCCGAATGGCATAAGCCCGAGCTTAATTAATTAAGCTCGGGCTTTTTTTTATTCAGCAGCCGTTGAGATGAAGTGGATTTCAAAGATTAAAGTTTGATTTGGGCCAATTACATTGCCGGCTCCTCGCAAACCGTAACCAAGTTCAGATGGAACAAATATTTCCCATTTTGAACCGGGCTTCATAAGTTTTAATGCCTCTTGCCAACCTAAGATGACATTATCCATTTTAAACTCAATAGGTGCATTGCGCTTATATGAGCTATCGAACTCGGTACCATCAAGCAGTGTCCCTTTATAGTGCGCAATGATCGTATCCTCTTCGTTAGGGTGTGCTCCTTTACCTTCCTCGATGATGCGATACTGTAAGCCTGAATCTAAACTTTTAATGCCAGGTTTAAGCTTGTTTTTAGTTAAAAATGCGTCGCCTTCTTTTTTGTTCTGCTCGGCTAAAGCCTGTTTCTCGGCTTGTTGTTTAGCTTCAAGCGACGCTCTAAAGGCATCCAGTGATTCAGCCATTTGTTCATTTGTCAGTTTAAGTTCGTTCTTTTTTAACGAATCTTCAAGCCCTAATAAAAAAGAGTCGACTTGTATTTCTATGCCTTGGTTTTGTAAATTGTTAGCAAGATCAACCCCGATTGCATAACTGGCTTTTTGTTCGGTGGTTGAGAGTGATGCGGCCTGGACTGAGCCTAAGGTGAAGGCAAGGGCTGATAAGGTAATTAGTTTGTTTGAAATCATGGGTTATCCTGACTTAATTTAAATGATTCTAATTGAAAAAATACATTATCACTTAAGCCAGGTTTAGGCAATCTTGAACAGGGCGCTTTTTATTGTTTGTATTCGTAAGGGTTGCGGTAACTGTACGGCTTAGGCCCTTCATTTTTAGCTTCTTCTTTGGATTTCATAAACTCGTTAGTGAGTTTATTCAAGCTAGACTGGATCTCTTTTTGGCGCGACTCCAATAATTTCAATTGGTTTTTCATCTCGGTCAATTGATTGTTTAGAGAAGTGCTTGTGTTTTTATCTGAGGGCTTTGGGTTCTCAGGCGTAGTTACCTGTGGCATAGAGTTTTTGAGTTGCTTATTTATAGATGCAATTTGAGCCGACTGAGCTTGCAAAAGATTTTCGATTTTAGCCACTTGATTATTTAAAGCTGTGAACTCAACTTTTTGTTCGTTCGCATTTGGTGTGTTAATTTTAGCTAACTGTTGTAGCGAATCTTTATATTCATTCAAGCTATTAGATATGGCTTGCTTAACTTCATCAAGTTTTACGCTGGTTGATTCTGGAGTAGTTTGCGTTACTTCTGTCTTTGTATTTTTTGGTTGGTTACTTTGATCGATTGATCCTTCAGTTAACTCCTGATCAGCTGGCCTGGAGCTTAAGGATGGGTTGTTATTATTTGCCCCATTTCTTTGGTAACTCAATGCATTTTCGACAACCGAAGCTAGCTCGTCGATTTTCATGTTAATTTGGCGTTGATTTAGCGAAGACTCTGTTTGAATCATATCCATGAGTTTAGATTGAGACTCGGCTTGGTTGTTTTGAGACATAAGCACCAACCAACTCATTAAACCAATTGCGATTAGAGTTAGGATAATTGCACTAGTAAGCATGCCAGCAAAAAAGCTGCGTGATGATTTGATTTCCAAATTAGCATCACGGATGGTTTGACGCCAAGATATGCCAGCATCGTGCATGCTGTCAATTTGCTGCTGCTGCTGTCCAGCTAGCTTGAGATTGATGCTGGCAGCCTCCTGACTGCTGATGGAGGATTCTTGTGCCATTTTAGAAGCCTCAAGCATCAATACCGCTGTTTCCATGGCTGTTTCACCCGTGTGTTTATCAAGTGTTGTGTTGTTTTTCACAACTTGGTCAACTTGGTCATTGAGTTCTTGGGTAGCGTTCTCAAGGTCTTCTAAGTCATTAATTAGATCATCAGCAATATCTTTCATCAACCTATGCCTATTGCAATTGTTTTTGGCCTGTTATTTAGTGAACAGGATGAATCTTCTATTTAAGTTTAAGAGCTGCTAAGCGTTCTTTTATCTGACTATTGGCTTGCTTTAACGTTTGGTTTCGCTCGCGTATTGCTTTGAGTTGCTGAGCCAATTCGTCGGAGGTTAAGTCCTTGTCAAAGTTTTGGTTATCAAGTAAGTATCCAGCGTTTTTTACCGTTTCAAATGCTTTTTCGGCCGCATTAAATGTTGCTTCTATAGCAGCTTGTGTTTTTTGTGCCGATTCTTGAGCTTGTTTTGCAGTTGCGAGAGCTAAACTGGTGACTTCTTTTGAAGTCTCTTTTAGTTCTTCGGCAATTGAGTGAATATCTTGATCAATGTGAATGGCATCTTCCATTGTGTTAACTGATTGAGTTGAGATGTCGGCAGAATCCTCGATGTCGGCAGAATCCTCGATAGCTGATTCTTCTATGAGTGAATTACTGACTTCAGGTTCAGATGAAACGGGGGTGTCTAGTTCAAGTGAGTCTTCAGGGGTGCTGACTTCAATTGAAGAATTATCATCTAGATTTGACAGATCATTTAAAGCATCCAGTAAGTCATCTTCATTGTTTGAAGGCTCTGGCTCACCTAGCATTTTTAGCATTTCTTGGCTTGCTAACTCGTCTTTTTCAACATCCGTCATTTTAAACCTCACTTACATTCTGAATTCTGAGTCAGTAATACTTGACCTGTGTGAATTATGAATCCATTTACAAGGACTTACAAATTATTCTAAAACAACGTGAGCATTTTATATGCCAGTTATATCATAGAAACGTTGGTGAACTTTTGATTTTCATTTGTTGATGTGTTTCGGGGTGCGTAAATTCAAGCTCTCCGGCATGGAGCATGAGTCTCGAATAATTATTAATGCTCGTAGAATCTGCATATAAATTATCACCTAGAATTGGGTGGCCAAGCGATTTCATATGTAGTCGTAATTGATGAGAGCGCCCTGTAATTGGACGGAGTTCAACTGAGAAGTACTCTTCAAACTGGTCAATTTTATGCCAGTGAGTTTGAGCAGAGCGTCCATGAACAAAATCAATTATTTGTTTGGGGCGTCTATCCCAGTCGCAGCGCATGGGTAGTTGAATAAAACCCGTGTTGGTTGTTAACCTTCCCGCGCACAATGCATAGTATTTTTTATTAACCTTGCGGTCTTGAAATTGAATACTGAGTGCGCGATGGGCTTGTTTGTTCAGGGCTAGTATTATAATGCCCGAGGTATCCATATCTAATCGGTGAACAATCAGTGCATCTGGATGCGTTTGGTGTAGATGGGTAAGGACACACTCTTTATTTTCTTCACTCTTTCCTGGTACGGATAATAGGCCACTCGGTTTATTGATAACAATAATATGCTCGTCTGCGTAAAGTATCCAATCATTTAAAGGCGGTGTTTTGTTCATGGGTTCAGATGCGTGTAAAATTAAAAGACTATTTTAGCGAAGGAGCGTTAGATGAAGCAGAAAGTTTCGGTTTTATTTGTTTGTATGGGCAATATTTGCCGATCACCAACCGCACATGCTGTGTTCAGAAAGTTGAGCGAAGATGAGGGCTTAGCACAGCATTTGGTGATTGATTCAGCTGGCACTCATGCTTATCATGTTGGTAATCCTCCAGATACACGATCCATGCAAACTGCCGTGAAAAGAGGGATTGAGATGGCAGATCTTCGCGCTCGAAAAGTCGATTTTTCAGATTTAATAGAGTTTGATTATGTGTTGGCAATGGATGCAGATAATCACCAAAACTTAATCCAAATGGCTCCTAGAGATTTACAGTCTAAGATTAGGTTGTTTATGGAGTTTGCGCCAGATTATGGTCATGATTATGTGCCTGATCCATATTATGGCGGACCGGACGGCTTTGAGAGTGTATTTGATATGGTCGAAGCGGCTTCAAGAGGTTTATTGACACATATTAAGCAGAATCACCTGATTTGATCAAATTGGAAACCTAAAAGGCTATAGCCTTTTAGGTAAGCCTGGTTAGTTTAAGTCGAGGGGTTGGAATCGACTTTATCACTTGTATCCAAGTTCGCAACACTCAAGTTTTCAGCATCTCTTGGTGCGCGTCTGCGGTTTAGTGAGCTGCGACTGTTGTAGCGACTGCGACGGCGAGGACCTTTCTTGTTTGCATCATCGTTGGTTTGCTGATCGCCCACTTGAGCTGGCTTTTGATCTGCCGTCGAATCATAGGAGCTGTTGTCTGTTTTTGTGCTTTCAACATGACTTGGTTTTTGTTGGCTTGACTTGGCATGTTGTTCATCACGTGACACTTCTCTTGCTGAGTCATTAGTCTGACTACGTTTTGAGTTGTCGTTTCTATTGCGACTTCTTGAACGCTCCTGTTGTTGCGTTGGTTTGGCGTCTCTAGTTGAGTCTACACTGCCCGTAGTTGTCGTTTCATGGTCGTTGCTGCGCTTGCGGCCATTGCCTCTACGGCGATTGTTATTCTTACGTCCATTTTGGGAGCGGTTTGAGCTTCTTTCAGGGGTTGAATTTTTTTTAGGTGTGGTTGGCTTTGATTGTTTAAATAGCCAGTTCCACAGCTTCGTTAGCAGGCCTGGTTCTGAGGCTTTTTTACTAGCTTGGGCGGGTGGTGGAGCAGAAGGCTGAATGTTTTTAATTGCTGGCTCTTCTTTTTGAGACAGTGGCTTTTCGACACTTGGTATTTCTTGTGTAATGATTGACTTGGCTTCATAGCTACTACTATGAGTTGGTTCTTCACCATTGCGTGTGCGTTCAATCAGGTAATGCGGTGTTTCTAAATGTTCATTCGGTACAATCAATATGTGTAGATTGTAGCGATCTTCGGTTTTAATGATTTGACTACGTTTTTCATTTAACAAGAAGGTTGCAACATCCACGGGTAGTTGAACCGTGACGCGGCGAGTCCCTTCTTTCATGGCTTCTTCTTCAAGTAGTCTTAAGATAGAAAGTGCAAGAGACTCTACACCACGGATCACACCTACACCATTACATCTAGGGCAGACGATTTGGCTTGATTCTTCAATCGATGGACGTAAACGCTGACGAGACATTTCAAGTAAGCCAAAGCGTGAAATCTTACCGATTTGTACGCGGGCACGGTCATTAACAACGGCTTCACGCATTTGGTTTTCCACTTCACGCTGGTGGCGTGATGAGTGCATATCAATAAAGTCAATCACAACCAAGCCACCTAAGTCTCTCAAGCGTAGTTGGCGAGCAATTTCACAAGCGGCTTCCATATTGGTGTGAAAAGCCGTTTCTTCAATATCGCCGCCTTTAGTGGAGCGACTAGAATTAATGTCAATTGAGGTTAAGGCTTCGGTCATATCAATGACAATGACGCCACCAGAAGGCAAGATCACTTCACGTTGGTAAGCTGATTCAATTTGAGATTCAATCTGGAAGCGCGTAAAAAGTGGGATTTTGTCCTGATAGGGCTTAACTTTTTGTACATGTTGAGGCATGACTTGCTGGATAAAGTCACGAGCGCGGTGAAATGTATCCATGTCATCAATTAATATTTCGCCAATATCTTGGCGTAAATAGTCGCGGATAGCTAGCGTAACAATGTCAGACTCTTGGTGTATTAAGAAGGGAGCTGATTTCTCATTGGCCGCTTGTTTAATGGCGTCCCAAAGTTGGATTAAATAATTAATCCCCCATTGTAATTCTTCTGGACTTTTACCAACGCCGGCGGTGCGTACAATTAAGCCCATGCCGTCTGGGATGTCAATGTCCTTTAAAGTATCGCGCAAATCAGAACGTTCATCACCCTCAATCCGACGGGAGATACCGCCAGATTTTGGGTTGTTAGGCATCATGACTACATAAGGTCCGGCCAGCGTGATTTGGGTAGTAAGGGCCGCGCCTTTATTGCCACGTTCTTCTTTTTGAACCTGGATGATCAGCTCTTGGCCTTCTTTTAGGACTTGCTGAATAGATAGATTATTGTCGTTTGTATTATTTGGATAATATTCTTCAGCGACTTCTTTAAAGGGAAGGAAACCGTGACGATCGGCACCGTAATCAACGAATGCGGCTTCTAGGCTGGGTTCAATGCGTGTGATAACGCCTTTATATATGTTGGCTTTTTTCTTTTTTTGGTGTGGCGTTTCAATATCTAAATCGTATAGGGTTTGTCCGTCAACCAGGGCTACACGCAACTCTTCAGCTTGCGTAGCGTTTATAAGCATTCTTTTCATGCTGTTCTCTTTGTCAATGTTAGGGCTTGGGGCTGACACAGAAGCTGAGGACTAATAGCAGAGGGATGCAGGGGTGTTACGTTAGACTTCTTGAGGAATAAAGCTCTGGTGGTTCTCGTCCGGCTAACAACAAAAGTTAACATGAAATAGGTTCATGGTTTGGTTCGAGCGCTGTTAGAGCGTTATTCTTCGTTTTTGTCGAGCTTAGCGTTTTGTGCTGCGTTAAGCTCTTAGTCTAAACAAGTATATTTCACCTTGTTTGCATGTCTTGTTACATATCGTGCTGATAAAGCTGAAGCGTCTTACGTCCATTTGTGTGGGCGGCGCGTTCGTTACTTTATGAGCATCAAATAGGCAAAGTGCGGTGACGCAGCCTGATATGCTTAGTACTCAATAATGTCTTCTAGATCAACCGCTTGCCGGATGGATAAAAAACTGTTTTGTTTAAATCATCGCGTTCGTGCTTCGCGGAATTTCTGCTTGCCTATGTTATTTACATTAGGCTTGCGCAATATAGCACCCCTTGGCATGAGGTGCAATCCTTAAATATGGCGCTCAGCGATAGATGTCACTATTAAAATTGAGTGGTGTGTGAGTTTTTCAGAAAAAAAGGCCGCTTTCGGCTAGAATTGCGAGTCATTTAAATTTTGTGTGGTGAGTGTTATGTCCGGTGTCAAATGGCTTGAAGTAACCGAGGATGAATCTGGTCAGCGGTTGGATAACTTTCTGATGAAACACTTGCGGAAAGTACCTAAGATGCTTATTTATAGAATTATTCGCAAGGGTGAAGTGCGAGTAAATAAGGGCAGGGTGCAGCCTAGTACGCGTATCCAGTCTGGCGATCTTGTGCGGATTCCTCCCGTTGTGACTGCTGAGGCCGGTCAGTCTGTGACACCGCCGCGCACTCAACAGGATAAGATTTCACAGCATATTTTGTATGAAGATGCGGATTTAATTGTGGTCAATAAGCCCTCTGGTATTGCTGTTCATGGTGGAAGTGGTGTGAGTTGGGGATTGATTGAGCTGATTCGTAATTTGCGACCAGATGCGCGACGAATTGAATTGGTGCATCGTTTGGATCGAGATACATCAGGGGCGATCATTCTCGCAAAAAAAACCTCTATCCTAAGAGATTTACACCAACAGATTCGAGAAGATAAGGTGGAGAAATATTATCTTGCTTTAGTGGCAGGAGTCTGGCCTAAGGATAAGCATAAAGTAAATCTGCCTTTATTAAAAAATACCTTACGCTCCGGTGAACGCATGGTTGAGGTGTCGCCTGATGGAAAACCCAGTGTGAGCTTTTTTAAGGTTTTGCGTCAATTTAGTGATGCCGCCTTAGTTGAGGTGAAGTTAATTACCGGGCGAACTCACCAGATTCGTGTACATGCCCAAGCTATGGGGTGTCCGATTATTGGTGATGCCAAATATGGCTCAGAATCAGCTAATACCAGTTTTAAAAAACTGGGTATGGCGCGTTTAGCTTTACATGCGCAGAAGTTGGGGTTTACTCATCCTGCTACGGGTGAAAAAGTGCTCATAGAGGCGCCTTTGTTTCCTGATTTTGAAAATATAATAAAAACACTTGAGGCTCGGTAATGTCAAAAACACATCGTTTTGATTTGGTTATTTTCGACTGGGATGGCACCTTGATGAATTCAGAAGCACGTATTGTTGATGCCATCCAGTCAGCGGCTCAAACTTGTGGATTACCGGTTTTGTCCTATCACGATTCCAAGCAAATTATTGGCTTGAGTCTTGATAATGCTATCCAGCAATTGTATCCAGAGGTTGAACCAGGCCTGGTAGCAGAGGTTGCCAAGGCTTATACGCAGCATTTTTTACATGAGTCCTTGGTGGATATGCAGCCTTATGAGGGGGCGCAAGAACTCTTGTCCGAGTTGCACGGTCGAGGTATGAAATTGGCCGTCGCGACTGGAAAAAGTCGAAAAGGTTTGGATGCAGTGTTAGCTTTGACGGGGTTTGAGCCTTATTTTCATATTACACGCACTCCGGTAGAGTCAGCATCAAAGCCTGACCCTTTAATGCTTAAACAGATTTTAGCCTTTAATAATATGAATGCATCTCAAGCCGTGATGGTTGGGGACACGAGCTTTGATATGCAGATGGCTCAAACTATTCAAATGCCTCGTGTCGCTATGAGTCATGGTGTTCATACTCTAGAGCAGATGGCGAGCTTTGAGCCCATGTCTAGTTTTGAAAATTTAAATGAGCTAGGGCGCTGGTTGTTGAGTTAACGATTTGGGTCTAAAGGTAGGCTGATGCCAACTTGGGATAGCAGATTAACCAGTTTAATTAAAGGTAAGCCAACCAGGGCGTTAGGGTCTTGGTTTTCAATTTTGTTGAAAAGTGTGATGCCCAATCCCTCAGATTTGAAACTTCCCGCACAATCATAGGGTTGTTCGGTTAAAAGGTAGTTACGGATTTGCTGATCACTGAGCTCGCGAAAATAAACCTTGGTGGTATCGAGTGCACTTAGGTAAGCCTGGTTGTGAGGGTTGTAAACCACCAGGCCTGTATAAAAATAAATGATTTTCCCTTGCTGGGCTTTGAGTTGCTCAAATGCTTTTTCAAAGTTTCCAGGTTTGCCCAAGGCTTTATTGTTCAAGCTAGCACTTTGATCTGATGCGATAATGATTTTGCTAGGGTGGTGTTTGACTAGAGCTTGGGCTTTTTGAAGGGAAAGTCGTTCAACCGTTTCTTTGACACTTTCTTGATCATGTGGACGCTCATCAATGTCAGGTGATTCACAGCTAAAAGTGACACCAATTTTTTCCAGTAATTGACGGCGATAAGGTGAGCTAGAAGCAAGTAAGATTTGAGGTGAATCAAGCGTCATTTTGTTCCTTTAGTTTAATAAAAGGTTTTATGCGTAAAATTAGTGCTGTAAGTCTGTGAAAGTTTTGACAGAAACACTTTCTGAGAGTATCATTCCCCGCCATGTTTGAGAAACTTCCCGATTTGATCGATCCCGTTCACTGTGCTGAACATAATATGCGCTTTCAGGCTCGTGTCAACCAGTCTGCGATGAAGCGTTTGCTCGATCAGATTAGGCAGCCTAATGGCGAGGTCGAAGTTGATATTGCTTTCAGCCGTCATCCTCAATTAAAGACGCCTCAGTTCGAATTGTCGGTAAAAACTGACCTCGTTCTTGAATGTCAGCGAACACTCGAAGCTTTTGTTTATCCAGTTGATAGGGAAACACGAGGCGTGTTTGTTTCGGTAATGTCGATGGCCGAAGACCTTGATGAGGATATCGAGGTTTATGAAATGCCAGAAGGTAAAATATCATTGTTGGAGTTGGTGGAGGATGAAGTTTTACTTGCCATTCCAATGGTGCCTCGGCAAGAAGGCGAGATGTTGAGTTGGCAAGATGAGGAGTTCGAAGAAGTGGAAGAAGTCGCCACTGACGATAATCCATTTGCCAAGTTACAAGATTTAAAAAAATAAGGCTCGATTCGCGTTAGCGTTTCATAAAGAGTAGAAGTGTTATATTTTGCGTGTTTATTAGGAGAACTTAAATGGCCGTTCAACAAAACAAAAAAACCCCTTCAAAGCGTGGCATGCGCCGTTCACATGACGCTCTAACCGCTGCGTCTTTAACTGTTGATGCGACAACGGGTGAAGTGCATCGTCGTCACCATGTAACCGCTGACGGTTACTATAAAGGCAAGAAAGTTATTCAAGATAAGGAATAATTAGTCTTGAAAATTACACTGTCTATAGATGCAATGGGCGGTGACCATGGTGTAAAGGTCACTGTTCCTGCGGTGATCGAAGCGCTAAAAAAGTTTAAAGATCTGCATATTATATTAGTGGGCGATGAGACGTTAATTCGTGAACAGCTCACACTTGCAAATTTCACCTCAGAAAACTTATCTATTCAACATGCTGAACAAGTAGTTGATATGGATGATCTACCTTCGTTCGCTTTACGAAATAAGAAACAATCCTCAATGCGTATTGCCTTGAACTTGGTGAAAGATGACCAAGCGCAAGCTTGTGTGAGTGCAGGTAATACTGGCGCTTTAATGGCAACAGCTAAGTTTGTGTTAAAAACTTTGCCAGGTATTTATCGCCCAGCGATTTGTACGTCAATGCCGACAATTAATGGTCACGTTCATATGCTGGACTTAGGTGCGAATGTCGGGGCGGACGGTGAAAGTCTGGCGCAATTTGCCATCATGGGTTCAGTATTGGCTCGCGCAATCGACAATAATCCTAACCCCAGTGTTGGCTTGTTGAATATTGGTGAAGAAGAGATGAAGGGGCATGACCGTATTAAGTTGGCTCAGCAAATTCTCCGACAAACCGCTATTAATTATGCCGGTTATGTAGAAGGCGACGATATCTTTAAAGGTACGGTCGATGTGGTGGCTTGTGATGGCTTTGATGGCAATATTGCGTTAAAAGCCTCGGAAGGTGTGGCTAAAATGATTTCATTTTATCTGAAACAAGCCTTTAATCGTAACTGGCTAACTAAGTTAGTGGGGTTGTTAAGCCTTCCAGTTTTGAAAAGCTTCAAGCAAAAAGTGGATCCTCGTCGCTACAACGGTGCTTCATTTTTAGGTTTGCGCAAGATTGTGATTAAAAGTCACGGTGGTGCAGATAGTTTTTCTTTCTTCCATGCGATTGCTGAAGCTCGTTTAGAAGTGATGAATAATGTCCCTGAGCGTATCCAGGCCGAAGTTTCTAAGCTATTGGAACAGCAAACCCAAGTGGTAAGTGAATGAGTTCAAAAACCTACAGTAAAATTATTGGTACAGGCCGCTATTTACCTGAAAAAGTTCTGACAAATAAAGATCTGGAGTCAATGGTTGATACCAGTGATGAGTGGATCCGAGAAAGAACCGGTATTGAGCAACGTCATATTGCAGCAGATAGTCAAACCACCTGTGACTTAGCCGAGCAAGCTTCGCTCAAGGCCATAGAAATGGCCGGCATTAAGGCTCAGTCAATTGATATGATTATTGTCGCCACCACCACGCCCGACAAGATCTTTCCAAGCACGGCGTGCTTGTTACAACAGCGTCTGGGTATCCATGGTTGTCCTGCTTTCGATATACAGGCAGTTTGCACCGGCTTTGTGTATGCGATCAGTGTGGCTGATCAGTTCATTAGAACGGGTATGGCAAAGCGCGTGTTGGTGGTCGGATCAGAAACCTTGTCGCGTATTACAAACTGGTCAGACCGTACAACCTGTATTCTATTTGGTGACGGCGCTGGTGCCATGATCCTAGAAGCATCGAGTGAACCTGGTATTCTATCAACTCATATCCATGCAGATGGTCAGTATGAAACGTTATTGCACGTTCCATCAGGGCCTTCTAAATTACCGCAAACCGATGATGTTGCAGAACGCACTATGTCGATGAAAGGTAATGAGGTATTTAAAGTGGCGGTCAATACATTAAGCCGTATTGCGAATGAAACTTTAGATGCCAATGGCTTAACGAAGGATCAGATTGATTGGTTAGTGCCACACCAGGCCAACCTAAGAATTATTAGTGCGACGGGCAAAAAGTTAGGTTTGAGCACAGACCAAGTGGTTGTGACGGTTAATAAACATGCGAATACATCCAGTGCTTCTGTGCCTATGGCGTTTGATGAAGCTATTCGAGATGGCCGCATTCAGCGTGGTCAACTTGTACTGATGGAAGCATTTGGTGGCGGATTCACTTGGGGTTCAGCTCTAATCCGTTATTAACTAAATGATTAATTTGGCTGCAATGGTTAAGCCAATTAAAAGATTTGTTTAAAGGTTTATTATGAAATATGCGTTTGTTTTTCCAGGCCAAGGCTCACAGTCGATTGGGATGTTAGCCGATTTAGCCGCTCACCATCCGGTTGTTAAAGATGTGTTTGATGAAGCATCACAAGTGTTGGGTTACGATTTATGGGATGTGGTTCAAAATGGGCCTGAATCTCGTTTAAATCAGACAGATGTAACTCAGCCTGCCATGTTGGCTTCTGGTATTGCTGTTTTCCGTGCCATGCAAGCGCAAAAGCCTGATTTAGAGCCAAGTTTTATGGCTGGTCATTCTTTGGGTGAATATACGGCACTTGTTGCCGCTGGTGTGATGAGCTTGGCGCAAGGTATTGAATTGGTCGCTGCGCGCGGTCAATTAATGCAATCGGCAGTACCGGCTGGTCAAGGCGCGATGGCGGCTGTATTAGGATTAGAAGATCAGCAGGTAATTGATTTGTGTGCAGAGTCCGCACAAGGTGGCGTGGTGGAGGCTGTGAACTTTAACTCACCAGGCCAGGTTGTAATTGCTGGAGAAGTCGCCGCCGTTGAACGTGCAATGAAGCGCGCGGAAGAATTGGGTGCCAAAAAAGTAGTGGCATTGCCGGTGAGTGTGCCATCACATTGTGCGTTAATGAAGCCAGCCGCAGAAGCTTTAAAATTGAAACTAGCTGCGATGACATTTGAAACACCAAAAGTGGCTGTATTGCACAATGTGGATGTCGAAAGTCATGCGGATCAGGCACAAATTAGGTCGGCTTTAGTCGAGCAACTATATTGCCCTGTTCAATGGGTAAAAACAGTTGAGAAAATGAAAGCTGAAGGTGTAGAAAAATTATATGAACTGGGACCTGGTAAGGTGTTAGCCGGTTTAAATCGTCGTATTGATCGTCGTATGGCGGTTGAAACTATTTTCGATTCTGCTACATTAGCGCAAGCAATAGAAGGATTGTAGGAGCCACTATGTTAACTGGAAATATTGCCCTGGTAACAGGCGCGAGTCGCGGGATTGGCAAAGCCATTACGTTGGATTTATTAGCTCAAGGGGCCACCGTAATTGGTACTGCTACCTCTGAATCTGGCGCGCAAGCGATTACCGATTATATAAAACAGGCAGGTGGTAAGGGTCAAGGTTTAGCCTTGAATGTAACCGATGTGGATCAGATTGCCATGATTATGGACCAGATCACTAAAGAGTTCGGTACACCTACTATTTTGGTCAATAATGCAGGTATTACTCGTGATAATTTACTTATGCGCATGAAAGATGACGAGTGGGACGATATTATCCAAACAAACCTAAGTTCAGTGTATCGTATGAGTAAAGCCTGTTTACGTGGCATGATGAAAGCAAAACAAGGTCGTATTATCAATATTGCTTCTGTTGTTGGTGTCATGGGTAATGCTGGCCAAACTAACTATGCGGCCGCTAAAGCAGGGATTATAGGGTTTGGCAAGTCGTTAGCGCGTGAAGTCGGCTCACGAGGTATTACCGTTAATACCGTTGCGCCAGGGTTTATTGATACTGACATGACACGCTCGTTGCCCGAAGAACAGAGAAAAGCCTTAACCGAACAAATTCCTTTGAATCGTTTGGGTTCGCCAGAAGATATTGCGAAAGCGGTGACGTTCCTAGCCTCAGAAGGCGGCGCTTACATTACCGGTCAAACGATTAATGTCAACGGCGGCATGGTCATGGTATGATCCGATAACAAAAAATGCGAATTTTTGGGTTTTTATTTCACTAAAAAGCTTGAAAATTTAGTTCGCTGAGTACAAAATACATTAAATTTTTTTCATCATTAAAGTAAAAGTTGGAGATTATCCATGAGCAGTATTGAAGATCGCGTTAAAAAAATCGTAGTTGAGCAGCTAGGTGTAGAAGAAGCACAAGTTACACCTGACGCTTCTTTTGTTGATGATTTAGGCGCGGACTCACTAGACACCGTTGAGCTAGTTATGGCTTTGGAAGAAGAGTTTGATTGCGAAATTCCAGACGAAGAAGCAGAGAAAATCTCTACGCTAGCGCAAGCCGTTTCTTACATCAACGCTAACATGGAATAATTTTCCACGTTACGTGATCAAAAAAAGCCGTGAAAACGGCTTTTTTTATATCTGGATTAAGAATTTAGCGGTAGATGAAAGCGGTTGCATTAAGTTGGTGACGGGTTTAGGAGGATTTTACTTTGTCAAAGCGTCGAGTGGTTATTACTGGTTTAGGTTTGCTAACCCCTGTAGGGATTAATGTTCAGCAAACTTGGGAAAATATCAAGGCTGGCAAAAGCGGCATTACCCCTATCTCTAGATTCGATACGGAGAAGTTTTCGGTCAAGTTTGCCGGTACGATCGCAGATTTTGATGTGAATGCTTATATTTCACCTAAAGAAGCCAAGAAAATGGACCCGTTCATTCATTATGGTATTGCCGTTGGCATTCAAGCCTTTGAAGATTCAGGTTTAGAAGTCACTGAAGAAAATGCTACGCGAATCGGTGTGTCGATTGGTTCAGGTATTGGTGGCATTGGCATGATTGAAGCTCAACATGCGGTTTGCCAAGCCGGTGGTCCTCGCAAAGTTTCACCTTTCTTTGTACCAAGCGCAATCATTAATATGATTTCTGGTCATGTGTCGATCAAATATGGTCTAAAAGGTCCAAACCTAGCTTTAGTAACAGCTTGTGCAACCGGTACACATAGTATCGGTGATGCGGCGCGTTTAATTGAGTATGGTGATGCGGATGTGATGATCGCCGGTGGTGCAGAATATTCAACTACCGAACTAGGTTTGGCTGGCTTTGCGGCTGCTCGCGCGCTTTCAACTCGTAATGATGATCCGCAAGCGGCCAGTCGCCCTTGGGATAAAGATCGTGACGGTTTTGTTCTAGCTGACGGTGCAGGCGCCGTTGTGTTAGAAGAATACGAACATGCAAAAGCACGTGGAGCCAAGATTTATGGTGAAGTGCTCGGCTTTGGTATGAGTGGCGATGCTTATCACATGACATTACCTGCCAAGGGGGGCGAAGGCGCGGCGCGTTGTATGACAAATGCTTTGCGTAATGCGGGCTTGGATAAATCGAAAATTGGTTATATCAATGCGCACGGTACATCGACACCAGCGGGTGATGTTTGCGAAAACGCAGCGGTCAAATCTACATTTGGCGATCATGCTTATAAACTCGCGATGAGTTCTACTAAGTCAATGATTGGTCACTCGTTAGGTGCGGCTGGTGCGATTGAAGCGATCTTTACAACTTTGGCACTTCATGAGCAAGTATTGCCGCCGACCATTAATTTAGATAACCCAGATGAAGGTTGCGATTTAGATTATGTGCCTCACGAAGCGCGTGATGCCAATATTGATTATGCGTTGTCTAATTCATTTGGCTTTGGTGGTACCAATGCCAGTTTGGTATTAGGCCGAGTAAAATAATCTAGCCTTATGCGTGATTCATCGCACCCCAATCGGGCTGTCATTCGACAGCCCTTAGTTTTTTCTGATCTCACTCGGCTGTCAGAACAATTTCCAGAACGTTACCCACATTTACTCGAAAGTGTTGCAAAAGGTGATCCCAATCAAGCGGATAGTTTAGGACGTTTTGATATCTTGTTTGCTTTCCCGCAGCAGAGCCATGTATTGCAAGATGTAAAGACAGCTGCAACTTTTATAGAAGAGTTTGAAAAGGAATTTTCAAGTTTAGTACAAGCACCAGGCCTGGTGGATGACATACCCTTTAGTGGGGGTTGGTTTGGCTACTTTTCATATGAGTATGCGCAGGTGATTGAACCTTGTTTGGCTTTAACCAATTCGGCCTTGCCCTTGGCGGTATTACAGAGATTTCCCGCAGCTATTGTTATCGACCATCAACTGCAGCAAGTTTGCTTTGTGGCGGAGCCTGAGTATGCAGACTGTCTCGAGCAAATGCAGCATGATTATGCGCATTCTGCAGATCAGGCTAAAATTGAAGAGGTTACTCGGTCGGTCGAAGTTGAAGCGGTAAATGAAGAAGCGGAAGCCTTTTTTTTGCAAGGTGTCGAGCACATAAAAAACTATATTTTGGCAGGGGATGTCTTTCAAGTGAATTTATCACGTGAGTGGCAAATCCACTTGGCAAAAAAAACCAGTCCGGTTGATGTCTATCGCCAACTACGTCAGCATAATCCGGCGCCTTTTGCTTGTTTGGTTCAGTTTTCAAAATCGTCTGATAGTCACTCTGACCCTTGGGCGATTATCAGTTCATCGCCTGAACGTTTAGTACGTTATAATGCGCAAACTCACTGTGTCGATACGCGCCCAATTGCGGGGACACGTAAACGCAGTGAATCTATAGCTCAAGATCAGGCTCTAATAGCGGAATTAATTTCGCATCCTAAAGAACGTGCCGAACATATTATGTTGATTGATCTGGAGCGCAATGATCTAGGCCGTATTTGTGAAGCAGGCAGTGTGGAGGTTAACGAGCTAATGGTCATCGAGACTTATGAGCATGTCCATCATATTGTTTCGAATGTGCGTGGCCAACTTAAGCGCGGAATCAGTCCTTTGCAAGTCATACATGCTTTATTCCCTGGTGGTACCATTACCGGCTGTCCTAAAATTCGTTGTATGCAAATCATCTCTGAGCTGGAAAGCGGACCTAGAGAGGCCTATACTGGCTCGATTGGCTATATAAATCGTGATGGCTCAATGGACTTTAATATTTTAATACGCAGCTTTATACAAGAACAAAATCAGTTACGTTTCCGAGCCGGTGCTGGCATAGTCGCAGATTCGGTTGCGTCCGGTGAGCTGAAGGAAACTCGCCATAAAGCCAAAGGTTTATTGCGTGCATTAGGTTGTGATACAAGTGGAACTTCTAAATCATGAAGCACCAGGCCTGGTTAAACGGCGAGCCAACTAATCAGGCACTCGCGTATGATCGAGGCTTGGCTTATGGTGATGGTTTTTTTACGACAATTTTGTGTTACCAGCAACAACCGCTAAACTGGTCAGCTCATTGGCAACGTATTCAAGCCAGTTTGCAAAGGTTGCGGCTAGGTGTAGTCAACAAAACACAGTTGGTTAACGAACTACGAACCGCTTTAACTCAGTCAGCCGCAGACGATTTTTGCGTTCTCAAATTGATTGTGACACGTGGTTTGGGTGGGCGCGGTTATACGCCTCCAGAGTCGGCAGAGTTACATCGTTTGATTTATATTGGGCCAGCCCCTTTATCAGCCCCTTTATCGTTAGAGAAGGGGGTAAGCCTGAATAAAATCAGTGCAATGGTTTGTCAAACGGCGGCGTCGATTAATTCAAGTCTAGCCGGTCTCAAGCATTTAAATCGGTTGGAAAATGTGTTGGCGCGCGATGAAGTGGTGGCGAATGGCTATGATGAAGGTTTGATGTTTAATGAACTCGGTCATCTTATCGGGGGCACACAGTCAAACGTTGTTTTAATTCGTCAGACCGCGAAAGGTGACCAAGCCTTAACTCCTAAGTTAACGCTTGGTGGTGTGCAAGGCACTTGTTTGTCGGCTTTAAGGAATTTAAAGCTGGATTTAAAGTGGCAAGAAAAAACCATGACGTTAAAGGATCTAACTGAGACAGACGCGCTTTTTGTTTGCAATGCGGTTCGCGGTGTTCAAGCCGTCAAAAAGTTGCGAATCAGTGATCAGCAAACGATAGCATTTGCAGTCGAACCTATTGAGCCGATTCACCAGGCCTGGTGGTTATGGAATTTAAACCAGCAGGGATTTAACTAAATTTAACGCAATTAGAAAGTCGAGGGTTATGTCAAAGTCACATCCGTCTCAATCCAAAAGCTCGGCCACAAAAGCCCAACAACCATCTAGCCAAGTAGCACGTCTAAGTCGTTTGTTGTTTTTGACTCGCTTGGGGTTGATAAGCTTATTGAGCTTGTTAATTTTGTTGATAGCTGGATTTGTCTGGGCTTATCACTTATCTCATAGCCCGATTGCAAATTCGGCTGAGCCTCAAATTGTTGAATTACCTAAAGGCGCGTCGGCAAAAGCCATGGCCAGACAACTCCATCAAGCCGGCATGCTTAAACACCCAGAAGCGTTTGTTTGGTATTTACGCCTAAATCAACAAGCGAATAGTTTGAAACCTGGTGAATTTATGATTCAACCAGAATGGGATTTTCGTAGTTTGATGCAAGCCTTGGTTTCTGGGCGTAACGTGAGTTACCCTTTTGTAATTATTCCGGGGGAAAGTTTGGCGCAGGTAAAACAAAAACTCGCACAACTGCCAAAACTTAATCTTGTCATGCAGACCGAAGATTGGCAAAGTCTGGGCCAAAAAATGGGGGTGACAGAGCATCTTGAAGGCTGGTTATTGCCAGAGACTTATCATTATCACAAAGATGAAACTGACCGCGAATTAGTAAAGCGTGCAATTACCGCTATGAAACAAGCTTTAGAGGCTGAATGGTCGACGCGTGATGGTGGTTTGCCGTTAAAAACCCCTTACGAGGCTCTAACTTTGGCTTCGATTATCGAAAAAGAAACCGGCGTTGCGCATGAACGCCACCAAGTGGCCGGTGTGTTTATAAGACGGTTACAAAAAGGCATGCGGCTACAGACCGATCCGACGGTAATTTATGGTATGGGTGAGCGTTATCAAGGTCATATTGGCCGCGAAGGCTTAGATACGGTAACACCTTATAACACCTATCGGATTCGTGGTTTGACGCCGACGCCTATCGCGATGCCGAGTCGTGAATCCATACGTGCCGCTTTGCGTCCAGATGCGTCTGATGCACTTTATTTTGTCTCAAAAGGCAATGGCGAACACTATTTTTCAAGCACATTAGAAGAACACAATCGAGCCGTTAGGCGTTATATTTTGAATAAACCTTAAGGCATAAGCCATCACCATAAAAGGAACGACATGGCAGGACAATTTATTACCTTGGAAGGCGGGGAAGGGGCCGGCAAGTCGACCAACTTAGCTTTTATTCGAGATTGGTTGACGGCGCGTCACATTCCGTTTGTGGTTACACGAGAGCCTGGCGGTACAGAATTAAGCGAAAAAATTCGCAGCTTGTTGCTTGATAAAACCAACACGAATATGACCCCAGAGTGTGAATTATTATTGGTATTTGCCGC
Organism: Thiomicrospira sp.; assembly: GCF_036568485.1. Taxonomy (GTDB): domain Bacteria; phylum Pseudomonadota; class Gammaproteobacteria; order Thiomicrospirales; family Thiomicrospiraceae; genus Thiomicrospira. The sequence goes on along the minus strand of NZ_DATCSL010000083.1, from coordinate 19,724 downwards.
GCGTGCTCAACATATAGACGAAGTGATCAAACCAGCTTTAGCTGAAGGCAAATGGGTGGTGTCGGATCGTTTTACGGATGCCACCTATGCTTATCAAGGAGCCGCGCGAGGTTTGGGGTTTGATCGTATCAAGCTGATTGAGGAATGGGTTCAGCAAGGTTTTGCGCCTAACAAAACCTTTGTATTTGACTTGCCTGTTGAGATGGGGATGCAGCGAGTTCGGAGTCGTGGTGCAGAAATAGATCGGTTTGAACAAGAAAAAATTGAATTTTTTGAGCAGGTTCGCCAAGCTTATTTAACCCGCGCGGCTCAAACACCTGGGCGCTACTGTGTGTTGGATGCTTCTCAAGCCTTAGATCAAGTTCAGGCTCAGATTCAACAGCAACTCGACCTTCTGGTGAAGGCATGATTTTTCCTTGGCAGCAAACCCAATGGGATTTTTGGCAGTCTCAACTCAATCGAGTAGGGCATGCCTATTTGCTATCTGGTGCAAGCGGTTTGGGTTTGACCGAGTTTGCGCGTCAGATGGCAAAAAGTGTGTTTTGCCAATCAGATCAAACTCAGCCCTGCGGACAATGTGCAGGTTGCATGCAATTTGACGAATCCACTCATGCCGATTTTGTTCAGCTTGAAGTGTTGGAAGGAAAAAAAGAAGTTGGCGTCGAACAAATTCGTCAGCTCACTCAACGTTTGATGCAAACGGCTCATCAAGGTGGTTATAAAGTTGCGATTTTACAAGAAGTTGAGTGGCTGAATGCTTCGGCGTTTAATGCTTTACTAAAAACCCTCGAAGAGCCTCCAGCACGAACCCTATTAATTTTAACTAGCTATCAAGTAAGTCGTCTACCGGCCACCATTATTAGTCGTTGCCAAAAAATGAGCTTTACGGCCCCCCCGATACAGCAGAGCCAGGCCTGGTTAATGCAGCAAGGGGGTAATGAAGCGCTAGTAAAGCGGGCTTTGCGTTTAAATTGGGGAGCCCCGTTAGATGCACTAAAATGGTTAGATCAAAAAGGCTGGGAACAGGACGAGGCTTGGCAAAATAACATGCGAGCTTTGCAATCGGGCACAGAGTCGATATCGCAAGTTGTCACATATTGGCTTAAATGGCCAGAGCCTGAGCGAGTGTTTGATCAGTTTTATTTAGCCAGTGTGACCGAAATACGGCGAGCGTTTTATCAGCAAGCCGAGTTAAATCGCAACTGGTTTCAATTTCAACAAGCTTTGTTGCAAGCCAAGCAGGACTGGCGACAAAATGCCAACAAAGAATTGTTGCTAGAAAGTTTATGCTTGTTATTTTTGCAGGCCAATCAAGTGAATGTTCCGTTAGCGGAGGTTTTTCAAGGCGAATGGATACGAGGGAGATGGGCATGATTATTGATTCACACTGCCATTTAAATATATTACCTGAAGACAAAGTTGGTACGACTGAGCAAGTGGTTCAACAAGCCAAAGAACACGGTGTCGAGCGTATGATGTGCGTGGCAATTGATCCATCAAAATGGTCTGAAGTATTAGATTTAGCTGATCGTTATGCCGGTGTGTATGCCAGCATCGGTATCCATCCCTGCAGTGATGAAAACGTAACGGCTACCGATGACGAAATTATCAAGGCCGCCAGTCATCCCAAAGTGTTAGCGATTGGGGAAGTCGGTTTGGATTATTTCCATCAAAGTCCTCAGGATGTGGATTTAAGCTTTCAACATGATCGGTTTCGCCAACATATTCGGATTGCAAAACAATTAAATAAGCCTATTGTGATTCATACGCGTGCGTCAACGCCTGATGTCTTACGGATATTACGGGAAGAAGGCGCGGAGCAAGTTGGTGGCATCATGCACTGTTTTGTCGAAGACTTAGACACGGCGCAGCAGGCGATGGATCTGGGTTTTTACATTTCGTTTTCCGGAATCGTGACTTTTAAAAATGCCACAGAACTAAAAGCAGTCGCAAAGGCCATACCTTTGGATCGGATTTTGGTTGAAACCGACTCGCCTTATTTGGCTCCCGTTCCATATCGTGGTAAAACCAATCAGCCGGCTTATACACGTTATGTGGTAGAAGAAATTGCTCAATTACGCGGTCTGGAGTTTTCAGAGGTTGCGGCTGCGACCTCGGTAAACTTTGAACGTTTGTTTGGATTAAACGCATAAATGTCAGATTATCAACCACCAGGCCTGGTGAAAGGCGAGGTTTATAGTTGGCGGCGTATTTATGAGTTGGTTATTCAGCATAAGTCTCTGTTGATCAAAGCCCATATTATTGCCTTATTTGCGACTTTGGCGACTGTACCTTTACCGCTGTTATTGCCCTTGTTGGTCGATGAGGTATTGCTTAATCAGCCCGCCTGGATTGTGGCGAGCTTGCAAGCTCTCGCACCTGAAAGCTGGTATAGCCCGCTTTATTATATTGTTGCGATTACATTGTTGACTATTGTGTTGCGTGCAACCGGGGTTGGGTTTGGCGTTTGGCAAATGCAACAATTTACCGTGATCTCGAAAGATGTCACCTACCGAATTCGACGTGATTTATTAGCAAGGGTGCAGGGCGTATCGATGGCGCAATACGAAACCTTGGGTACCGGCTCGGTTAATGCGACTTTGGTAAATGATGTGAATACCATAGATACTTTTTTAGGCACCACGGTTGGCAAGCTAATCATCGCGCTTTTCAGCTTAATTGGTATGACCTTGATTTTGCTTTGGTTGCATTGGCAATTGGCGCTTTTTATTTTGTTGATGAATCCGTTGGTGGTCTATTTTACGATGCGCATGGGGCGTAAAGTGAAGGCCCTTAAAAAGTCTGAAAATACTGCGCTGGATGCATTTCAACAGGCACTGAGCGAAACGCTTGATGCGTTGTTACAAGTGCGGGCGGCGAATCAGGATAAATCCTTTTTCCAGCGTATTAACCAGACAGCCTTTGATGTAAAGCGTCATTCAGAAAGCTTTACCTGGAAAAGTGATGCGGCGAGCCGTCTGTCTTTCCTGATTTTTTTAGTCGGTTTTGATGTGTTTCGCGGTGTCAGTATGTTGATGGTGGTGTTTTCAGGCCTTAGCATTGGTGAAATGATGGCGGTGTTTGGTTACCTGTGGTTTATGATGGGACCTGTGCAAGAATTGCTGGCGATTCAATATAGCTATAATGCCGCTACAGCTGGGTTGCAGCGCATCAATAGTGTACTGGATTTAAAGCAAGAGCCACATTACCCTTCAAAAGTGAATCCGTTTAAATCTAATCAAGCGGTTTCCGTTAGTGTTCAAAACCTCAAGTTTCATTATCCCGGTAAAACCCAGGATGTGTTGGATGATTTGAGTTTTGAAATTCAAGCTGGTGAAAAGTTGGCTTTAGTGGGGGCAAGTGGTGGAGGTAAAACCACGCTGGTGCAGATGTTACTAGGGTTTTACCGTCCTGACTCTGGTGGTGTTTTTTACAATCAGCAACCGATTGAACGAATTGGGTATGACCAGGTGCGTGAGCATGTTGCCACTGTATTGCAAACACCCATGTTGTTTAATCAAACCGTCAGGTTTAATTTAACTTTAGGTCGAGATCTTAGCGATGCACAGCTCTGGCAGGCGTTAGAAATGGCCCAATTAGATAACACCATAAAAGCCTTAGAATACCAGCTCGATACTCAAGTTGGGCGCAATGGGATTAAGTTGTCGGGTGGTCAGCGCCAACGTTTAGCCATTGCTCGAATGATTTTGCAAGATCCTAAGGTGGTGATTATGGACGAAGCTACTTCGGCACTGGATATGGAAACTGAACGCAAGCTTTATGAAGATTTAGCGCCTTTTTTTGAAGGGCGCACCACCTTAATCGTGGCCCACCGTTTAAGTTCGATTCGTCAGGCGGATCGTATTTTAGTGTTTGAGGATGGCCGAATTATTGAAAGCGGACATCACGAAGAATTGTTGCAAATGCAAGGCACTTACCATCGTTTGTATCGTTAACCTTCTATAGGGGAGTCAATAAAATGTTAAAGAAATTAAATTGGATTATGTTCATTATGCTAGGTTTGTTGAGTTTATCGGTTCAAGCCGAGCGTTCGTTTAACTTAGCCACGCCTGTTGTGATACTCATGCCTTACGTTTTGCCTAATGCCGAATTGCTCGAAATTACACCGGAGCAAGCCCACAAAATACGACTCATTTCTTCAAAAGTTAATCCTGAGCGCGAAGATAATGAACTGTTTAGTAAAGAATTGCGCAAAGAGCTGTGGGAATTATTATCAAGCTCAAAACAACCTGAGCAAGCCGAGTTGGATGAGCTGATTCAATTGATTTCTAAAACTGAACAACGCCGTGTAGCGATGAGTGTGGAGTGTGCGACCCAGTTAAGAGCCATTTTGACAGCGTCGCAATGGCAGTTATTAGTCGGTTTGGCCGCAGATGTTCAATAAACTAAGCTGCGATGCAGCTCAGGGCCTAATGAGCAAATAAAAAAACGATTAAGATTGAGCGACCTGCAAGGTGTTTTGTAGCAGAGTAGCAATCGTCATTGGGCCAACCCCACCTGGAACTGGCGTTATCCAACTAGCGCGTTCTTGAGCTTCTTTAAATTCGACATCGCCACATAATCGCCCATCTTCCATGCGGTTAATTCCCACATCAATCACAATCGCGCCGGGTTTGATCCAGGCGCCTTTTACCATTTCTGGAATGCCTACACCCACCACGACCAAATCGGCTTCTGAGACGGCCTTGGCTAAATCTTTGGTTGCACTATGGCAAATTGTGACAGTCGCGCGCGCATTTAAAAGCTCCAACGCCATCGGCACGCCAACAATGTTGGATGCGCCCACTACCACTGCATTTAAACCTCGCAGCTCAATACCCGTCTTAGAAAGCATGGTCATAACGCCGTGAGGTGTGCAGGGCGCTAATTTCGTCATGCGTGTGGCCAACCGTCCAACATTGTAAGGATGGAAGCCATCAACGTCTTTTGCTGGCGTAATGCGCTCAATTACTGTTTCTGGGTTAATGTGATCGGGCAGGGGTAGTTGAACTAAAATACCATGCACATCGTTACGTTGGTTTAGTTCGTCAATCAAGGATAATAATTTTTCTTGGCTGGTGTCAGCCGGTAAATCATAAGCAAAGTCATTGAAACCGGCTTCTTTACAGGCGTTTTTCTTATTGCGCACATATACTTGAGAAGCCGGATTTTCGCCCACTAAGATAACCGCCAGGCCTGGTCGTTGTTTGCCTTGGTTAATTAGTTGATCTACTTCAGTTTTAATACTCGCGCGCAGTTCCGCCGCGATGGCTTTTCCGTCTAAAATTTTGGCAGACATAATGTTCCCTTAATATTAAGCAGGTTTAATTGTCGACAATAATAACCGATTTGGCGATGAAATATTATTGTAAAAATGTTTGATAACGCAGTTGACAGGCAGCGGGGCGCTCTATACAATACGCGCATCTTTTAACGCACTGACAGATCTGATCTAATGTGTTTTAACAGATGTCTCGGAGTGTAGCGCAGCCTGGCTAGCGCACCTGTTTTGGGTACAGGTGGTCGGGGGTTCGAATCCCTCCACTCCGACCAGATTTCACTTTCTGATGTCTTGTCAGAAAGTACCCGTGGTTCGAATGAGCGCCCATAGCTCAACTGGATAGAGCATCGCCCTTCTAAGGCGAGGGTTGCAGGTTCGAGTCCTGCTGGGCGTACCAATTCATATACGCCGTTTTACATATTATGGTGACCGTAGCTCAGTTGGTAGAGCCCAGGATTGTGATTCCTGTTGTCGCGGGTTCGATCCCCGTCGGTCACCCCATTTTATTCCCTTTCATCTATTTGTCTTTTTATCATTTCTATATTTTTCATTCGTTTTAGCTTTTAGTCATAAGTTTACCTAAGTCTGATTTTATCCTATTCATTGCCCTGTGTTATCCACGATGTATATGTAAAAGCCCCGTGTTTTCTAACTGTAAAAATTGTGTAGAGTTTGCCAGTTGAGCTTGTAATTAAGGTTAACTAGAGATGAGTGAATTGAGTGGATTTATTCTATGCTTGTTTTATAACAAAGTAAGGGTTCTAAAGGTAGGATGAATGATGAGTTTGTTTAGCTGGAGAATTATACATCGAATTTTTTAAAATTGGTCGGGACAGAAGGATTTGAACCTTCGACCCCCGCCACCCCATGACGGTGCTCTACCAGGCTGAGCCATGCCCCGAACAAGCTGTAGATTATAGCGGTTTTTAAAGTTGAAGCAAGCAAGTTGAGCCGCTTAATTGCGTTTATTTTTTACAGATCAGTAGAAGGCGTGGCTGAGGTGTTTGGCTTAGGGAGAGATTTGCCGCTTAGTTGGTAAGCAAAGACTAAAACTTGTGCTACTGCTTCATACAAAACAGGGGGCACTTGTTCATTCAGTTTAACCTGGCTGAGTAACTCAGTGAGTTCAGTATTTTGGGTAATGGGAATGTTGTGTTGTTTGGCGAGTTCAATGATTTGTTCGGCTAGATGGCCTGCACCTTTAGCGGTTACGCGAGGCGCGCTGTCCCCCGCGTATTCGAGGCTGACAGCCATGGTGTCTTTTAAACTGGGTTTATCCGACACTTTCCACCCTAAATATTATTGAAGCTGGAGCTGAGAAACTAAGCCAATATTAAGCGCATTGTCTTTGAGTGTGCTATTAACGTTTTGCCAGTTAAACGACACTTCACGAGATTTTAGATTTTCTACTAAAGCCAATAGCATCTGAAGTCCAGAGGTGTCAATGGAATCAATTTGGCCTGCATCAAATACTAAATTCTCATTTTCAGAAAGTATGCTTTGCTTAAGTTCGGCAAAGTGATCATTGATATGGTGAATCGTAAGATTTTCCGGAAGCGTAACTTGGCTGCTCATAATACAGACTCCTTAATGCTTAATTGCAATATCGTTATAGTACGCGACCAATTACAGATAGCAATTTTTCAGGGCTAAACGGCTTCACAATCCAACCTGTTGCGCCCGCATCTTTGCCTTTGGTTTTCATATCGCCTGAAGACTCAGTGGTTAGGCACAGTATAGGGGTGAATTTGTAATTTGGCATCGCTCTAAGCTCACCAATCAGTTCAATTCCGTTCATGTTGGGCATATTGATGTCAGTAACAACTAAATCGAACTGTTCGCGTTTAGCGATATCAAGTGCCATTGCACCGTCTTCGGCTTCGGTAACATCATGGCCAGCCGATTTAAGAGACATACTAACCATTTGACGCATTGATTTAGAATCGTCAACTGCTAAGATTTTTGACATTGTCTTTCTCTCTATTCTTTAAAGTTTGAAATTAGTTGTGAGTGATTTTACGCGTAATTATAGCGGCTGTAAAATGGATATGTTTAAAAGCCAGCTATCCCCATTCTTAACTTAGCCTATTTTATGGTTGTATTAACCAGCGTTCAGCGTTTAAAGACGCTGAATCAAGCTAACCCGCTAGCGATTATTAAACTTTTATATCGATCAAACCAACTTGTTGGCTATTAGGGCTAAAACTGGGTTTTGTAATGCTCAGCTCAAGCAGGTTTAATGCCAAGCTGGCTTGGTTGAACATTTCTCGTAAAGTGGGAAGCGCATTTTGTATTTGCAGGGCGAGAGATTCATGCTCGGTATGAAAAAAACAGTCGAGTTGATCCTCATTTTTCAGACTGAGTTTGCATGTTAGGTCGTTATCCTCCTGTAAGGATATTTGCATAATGATCTCCCATTGAGTCTTGTTTTTATGTTTTTTGTTTCTAATTTCTAGCGTAATAGCACCAACTTGGTGAGCAAGTTGCAGGGGGAGGTTGCTTAATATGGAGGCATTGTCGAGAAAGTGCAGTTGATTAAGGGTGATTTTATTAATACTTTGGTTAACGAGTGTGAGCGCTTGTGTAATATTGGGGTTGTTAGCCTGCTGTGTGAGCGGTTGCAAACTTTGCTGGAGTTTAACCAGTTGACCTTTAAGGTCAAGTTGAATGGCTTGGAATGAGGTGTTTTTTGAGCTGAGTTTGTTTTCAAGCAAGATTCCACTATTTGTTAGCGCTTGTTGAATGCTTTTAGCACTTAAATGCGTGTTAGGTTTTAATAACTGATCTAAGATGGCACTTATTTGGCCTTGAATGACCGGGGGGAGCTGTTGAAGAAGTTGAGGTTGCGACAAAAAGTTTAAAGTCTGCTGAATTGGGCTTTGTTGAGGCAAAAGCTGTCGTAAGTAGGCCTTATTAATTTCGGTGGCCGTCGTGTTTGGTTGAATTTGCAGGCGTATTTGACCCTGGTGGTCTTGTATATTGACACGTAACTGTTCATTCGGTTTTAAATTCAGTTGGGTTTGCGCTTGTAGGGTTTGTCCACCAAGATTTAAGCTAACCTGGTCAGGCGTAACTTTAACCACTTGCACATTTACCGTTTGACCGATTAAAGGCTTTAAAAAGTTTAAGGCGTTGGGCGTAGATGCGTTGAGCTTTAAACTAGCGCTGGGGGGTAAATTGCCTTGAATTTTGGACATAGTCTAAGCCGGGTTTGGTTTAAAATATAAAGATGAATTCAGCGTGGTTGGTTTTTCGCTGAACCTTATAGACTCTTTACGAAGGAATTACTCGGCTATGAGCGTAAATGAATTTGACTTTAGTGACAAGGATTTTAAACGCGTTAAGTCTATGGTTTACGACTTTGCGGGGATTGACCTGAATGAGTCTAAAAAGAATTTGGTATACAACCGTTTAGCAAAACGAATCCGTTTTTTACAAATGAATCGTTTTGGCGAATACCTGGATTACGTTGAGGAAGTGGGTGAAGAAGAGTTTGTTAACTTGATTAATGCGATCACCACCAACTTAACCTTCTTTTTCCGAGAAAATCATCATTTTGAATATTTGGCGAATCAAGTCATTCCGCATTTATTGGCAAAAAACAAAACCACAAAAAAAATACGTATTTGGTCGGCAGGGTGTTCCACGGGGGAAGAACCTTATTCATTAGCTATCGTATTGAAAGAAGCCGTGCCCGCAGGGTGGGATGCGCGTGTTTTGGCGACAGACTTAGATACGACGGTTGTTGAAACGGCTCAACGCGGGGTTTATAACATTGAGCGCTTAAAAGGTGTTTCGGAAGCGAGAAAAAAGCGCTGGTTTTTAAAAGGGTCAGGCGAGCGTGAAGGATTTGTAAAGGTCAAGCCAGAGTTGCAGCAAATTATCGATTTTGGTCAAATAAATTTAATGAATGAATGGCCTATTCGTGACAAAATTGATGTGATTTTTTGCCGAAATGTGGTGATTTATTTTGATAAGCCGACTCAGAGTAAACTCTTTAACCGTTATGCGGACTTGTTGCAAGAAGACGGTCATTTGTTCATTGGGCATTCCGAATCCTTATATAAGGTGTGTGACCGCTTTGAATTGCTTGGCCAAACGGTTTACCGAAAGTTACGTTGAATTTGATGAAATCAAATGTAGCTAAAGGAACATTATGGAAAAAGTAAAAGTACTCGTTGTCGATGACTCGGCCTTGGTTCGCCAGATGCTACAAGCTATGCTTGAGAGTGATTCGGCTATAGAGGTGGTGGGGGCCGCATCCGATCCCTATGTCGCTAGAGATATGATAAAAGAGCTTCATCCGGATGTCCTAACACTCGATGTTGAAATGCCGCGTATGGATGGCGTTAGCTTTCTACGAAATTTAATGCGTTTGCACCCAATGCCAGTCGTCATGGTGTCCTCATTGACAGAAAAAGGTGCGGATGTAACGCTACAGGCGATGGAGTTGGGCGCGATTGATTTTGTCACCAAGCCGAAAATCGATTTGGCACATACCTTTGAACAATATGGTCGGGAAATTTGTCAAAAAGTGAAGGCGGCTGCACGCGTATCTCGTTCCAGTTTGGAGCGTCAATATGCTCGATATGTCGCGAACCAACAATCGCACCCTAAAGTTGAGGTGATTCCAACGTCGCGTCCGAGTGAAAAATACAGTGCTGATGCCATTATTAAACCGCTGGCTTCGCCACCGCGTCATTTTAAAACTACAGAAAAAATTATTGCGATAGGGGCCTCAACTGGCGGTACGGAAGCGATTAAAGAAGTTTTAATGCGTATGCCAGCTTCGTGTCCTGGCATTGTCATCTCGCAGCATATTCCGGCCGCCTTTAGTGGCCCATTTGCAACTCGTATGAACTCGGTTTCACAAATGACGGTTATGGAAGCCAAAGATCGCCAGCAAATATTGCCGGGCCATGTGTATGTCGCGCCAGGGGGTAAGCATTTGTTGGTCGAGCGTGATGGGGCGCGTTATATCTGTCGTTTGAATGATGGATCGCCAGTTAACCGACATAAACCATCGGTCGATGTTATGTTCCGCTCTGTCGCACAAAATGTTGGCATCAACGCGGTTGGTGTTTTATTAACCGGTATGGGCGCTGATGGCGCGCTCGGACTGCAGGAAATTCAACAGGCCGGTTCACCCACTATCGCCCAAGACCAAAAAACCAGCGTTGTCTGGGGAATGCCAGGTGAAGCGGTTAAACTGGGAGCCGCGGATCAAATCTTACCTTTGGATCAAATAGCTAAGGGTATTTTGGCCTTCGTGACAAAATAAATGGCACAAAGTGTGCTTATTACCTATACAATTCAATACCAAATGCAATAAGCGAAAGGAATTCATCGCATGTTTCAAATTATCAAACTTTATTGGCCAGCTTGGTTAGTCACGTTAGTAGGCATTAGTTTAATGTGGCTGGATATTCCTTATATGCCGATGATTGTTGCGCTGATTATTTCGCTCGTTTGGACGCGGTTAATTTTGAGCAATACACGCCGTGCTTCAAGTTCAGGCGTGGCACAGATTCAATCACGCCATCAGGCAGCTGAGCCCATGGTGAGTGTGCGTGAGTCAGGAGGCTCTTTGCAGTTAATCATGAGCGATGTGGATGCGGTAATTGATGAAGAAGTTGACGTGGTGCGGACAGAATTGCTACAGGTCAAAGATTTGGTGGCCGAAGCGATTGATACGTTGAATACAAGCTTTACCGGATTACATTCTCAGACCAATGAACAGTATCAGCTGGTCTTATCATTATTAGCCAATTTAGGTGGCACCGGCGAAGGGATGAGTATTGAAAAATTCTCCGATGAAACCAAGCAAGTGTTACAACAGCTGATTGATATGATTACCAATGGTAGTAAGCGCAGTAATCAGACCATGACTAAGATTGATGACATGGTGGCACAGATTGAAGCCATTTTTACTTTGCTTGAAGATGTCAAAGGCATTGCCGACCAAACAAACTTGTTAGCACTTAATGCGGCTATTGAGGCCGCCCGAGCAGGCGAGGCGGGACGTGGTTTTGCGGTAGTCGCCGATGAAGTGCGTAAGTTGTCACTTAACTCTAACCAGCTAAACGAACAAATTCGTCTGAAGGCTCAGAAAGCCCGACACACGGTTGATCAAGTGCGTGGGATTGTCAGTGAAATGGCGAGTAAAGACATGGAGCAAGCCTCGACTTCTCAAGCGCGTGTGAATGAGATGTTGGGTGATCTTGAGTCGATGAACAAAACTATTTCGACCAAGTTAAGCGATGTGTCAGGCATTATCAGCGGCATTGAACACAGTGTTTCAAACGCGGTGCGTTCGTTGCAGTTTGAAGACATAGTTCGCCAGTTAGTTGAGCAGGTTATGAACCACCTAGAGAACCTAAGCAGTTTCTCGCGCCAAATTAACCAGTATTTAGAAGAAAGCAAAGAAAACCCAGCTTCATCCGCACATGAATACAAAGAGCGTTTAGAAGAGTTTAGACAGACCATGCATGCCGAGCGTCAAGAGATTGAAGGTAAACGTATGCGTCGTGTAAGCACGGGTACCATGGACGAAGGTGAGATTGAAATGTTCTAATCACCAGGCCTGGTGGTTGAATAAACATAGTTTTCACTATATAGTCCGCAAGGGGGCTTTTTTATGGGCGAATATAAAGCCGAATAATTTAAACTAAGTTAAACCATACCACCCATTTGGTGGTTCCATAAACTGCCAAAAATTAAGCTAAATAAAATACCCGTGCCGAAGGTGATATACCATAAACGGCGCATTTTTTTCTCCGCCAGAGCTTCGGCCGAATCGGCTTCAAACTCGGGCCGGTCTTTGAAAAAGACCAGCATTAAGCCGACCGCACCAATAAAACCAGCAATGTTTGCGTAATAAACCACGTCCGTAACATATGAAGCGATTCCGAGTAATAAAATGACAAAATAGGTCAAGAGTAGTTTTTTCATAGCCGTTAATTTCATAGAGCACCTTTAAATTAATATCGAGCTTATTTTAGTGAAGTTTCAACACCAAAAGGCAGGTTTTTATGTTTAAGTTAGTCTTTTTTGTACCCGAGTCGGCCCTAGAGCAAGTTAAGTCGGCGATTTTTGAAGCTGGGGCAGGGCGTCAAGGTGATTACGATCAATGTGCTTGGCAAACCAAAGGTGAGGGCCAGTTTCGGCCTTTAAAAGGCAGTCAGCCTTATATTGGCGACTTAAATCGATTAGAAAAGGTGATGGAGTATCGCGTCGAAACACTGGTGGATGCTGAGGTTATTGATGGCGTGATTCAAGCACTTAAGCAGGCTCATCCTTACGAAGAGCCCGCTTATGAAGTGATCCGATTAGAGACCTTTTAATTATGGGTTTTGCATGTTTTTCATACCGTGACCCATGCCACGATGTTGTCCCATTCCCATAATTTTACGTACGGGCGCAATAATCTCTTTGTTCGATCCATCTTGTAAAGTCAGCACAATGCGAACTTCGTCGCCTTCTTTCAAAGCGCGTGTTGGGTTAATTAACATAATATGCAACCCGCCCGGTTTCAATTCGGCTTGTCCCATTGCGGGCACTAAAATTTCAGCAATCTCACGCATCCGCATCACGCCATTGTCATGGGTATGCGTGTGTAATTCGACTTTTTTAGCCGCGTCCGATTGGGCACTCACAATCGCAATATCTTGGTCTGAGCTATTCAGCAAAGTCATAAATGCGCCTGTTGCGGGTGCTGTTGGTGGCATTTCACGCACAAACGGGTTTTCGATATCCAACTCTGCGGCTTGCTCAGCCATAGCATTCAATCCGATTAAGCTGCTGAGTAGGCCAACGGCCAATAAATGAGCAGGGCGTTTAAACATAAATAACATTCTCCATTAAAGTGAATAGCGGTTAAGTGCATCAATAAACTGTTGTGGTTCACTGGCGTGAGGTAATTGTTCTTTAAGTTCGCCATTAGGTGCAATGACATAAGTAAAAGCGGAATGATCAACCGCGTAATTTTCGACATCGCCTTCAACCTTCTGGTAGACCACACCATAACGCTGCGCAATCTCCGCAATTTGTTGTGCGGAGCCAGTTAAACCAATCATGTCCGCGTCAAAATAGTCGACATACTCTTGCAAACGTTGCGGAGTATCGCGCTCAGGATCGACCGACACAAACAAAATTTGCAGGTTTTGTTTTTGTTCAGGTGAAAGTTGACGATAGGCCATGGAAAGTTGCGCCAAATTAGTTGGGCAAATGTCAGGGCAAAAGGTATATCCAAAGTAGACAAAGACGACTCGACCTTTAAAGTCAGATAAAGCCACCTCACCGTTCGGAGCGGTTAATTTAAAATCTCCTCCGCTGGGCGGCGCCATCGGCACTTGATTCACACTTGAGTGTGAATTATCAGGTTTAAGCGTATAAATTAACGCATAACTGCCGGCCAAAAATACGCCAAAGGCTAACAGCAAAATTAAAAAAGCCCGATTCAGTTTCGATTGGTTCATGTTGTTCTCCAGTAATGCATGGTCTAAAGCGCGCAAATCAAATAACCTAGGTTTATTTTACTAGAACCGAGCTTGAACGCGTGCCCAAATATTGCGACCGGGTTCCATGACTTTGTAAAGGTTGCCAGAAAAGCTGTCCGTGCGATTTACATGGGTAACATAGGCATGATCAAACAGATTGTCGGCACCAGCTTGAAGTTGAATGGTTTTACTCATTTGATAACCCGCAAAAATATCGACTGTACTCCAAGCGGCGGTCTCTAAATTATCATATTGATCATCAATTTGGGTTTGTTCGGTGGCGAAATTAAAGCGAGAGCCAGCATACCAAGTTTCACGTTCATAGCGGGTATGGATTTGACCATTTAAAGGCGCCATATTGCTGAGGTTACGGTCATCGGTTGTGTTTCTGCCTTGGGTTAATGCGAGGTTTCCGCCTAACAACCAGGCCTGGTTAAGTTGATAGTTCCAGTCAAACTCGGCGCCATAAATGACGGCATCGACATTGACGTAACCTTGGCCTACATCCATGCTGCCAACGCTATTGGTGATCTCGTCTTGGTTAACGGCCTTGTCACGCAGAATATAGTCAGAGATTTGATCGTAAAATACATTCGCCTGCCAGTTAAAGGCCGTGGTTTGCTGAGTTAACCCTAAATCAAATTGCAAATGCTTTTCAGGACTGAGGTCTGGATTGCCAACCCAATCCAAGGTTTTATTCATAAAGCGTTCGGTTTCATCGGCCGTACGCGTGGTTAAGCTCAAACCACCAAACCAGGCTAGTAACGAGCTTAAGGTCTGCTCGTATCGAATTAAGCCGTTCCAGTTGGACTCGCTCATTTTTTCACCTGCATAATTCGAACCATAGACTTGATTGTATCTTACGGCTGGCGAAGGGCCGAGGTCTGTTGCTTGATTCGCATCTTTGGCCTGCGCCGTTACTTGATCAATACGTACACCATAGATTAGATTTTGCGTATTGGATAGGGCGCTATCCGCTTCAACAAACGCACTGTTTTGTTGAATGATGGTATTAGGCCACATATACGACACCGATTTGTCAGGCGTGGGGGCACGGTTATACAGGGTAGCTTGCTTTTGCATGGTTTGTAACATCAAACCATAATCCAAACGAGTTTGCTTCAGATTAGATGTGAGGTTAATTTTGGCACCAAACGTGGTCACTTCGGTTGGCGTTTCCATTTTTTTAGTCGGATCTGTTGGTTCGCGTAAACTAAAGTTGTCCATAACATGATCAACTTGAGATTGATAGGCTGACAGCTTGATCTCATTCACCAGGCCTGGTCGATTTTTACCTTCATAACTTAAGCGTGTCATGCTACCGTCAGACTTGAGCGCATCCATTCCAGCACCTTGATAAAGTGCATCTTGTGTATTTGATGTTTCGTGCGACAGCTTGACATGGTGATCTTGCGATGGGGTCCAGCCTAAATCTATATGGCCTTGCTGGGTTTGGTAGCTTGAACGAACTTCATCGCCATTGCCATCTTTGTAATTGTCGGCTGATTTGTTTGAACCCTGTAACACCAGATACATTTGCTCATTTCCGAGCGCGACTTCGGCGCCTATATCTCTACTTAAACCATTGGAATTGGTGGCGGCATGAATTTGTCCGTTATAAAACTGACCGTCGTCAAATGCGGGTTTTTCACGCTCTAGAAGCACGGTGCCTGCGGTTCCGCCCACGCCGTATTGAAGTGATTGAACACCTTTTAAAACTGTTATTTTGTCAAAGCTAGATAATTCGGTGTAGTGCGTAGGTGGATCCATGCGATTAGGGCAACCGCCTTCAATTTTGCCACCATCAATTAGAATGTTAACTGCGGATTGACCTTGCCCGCGCACCAGAATATCCAGCCCGATTCCGCCTAAACGCTGGGCTTCCACACCCGAAAATTGACGAAGCACCGCACCGCCCTCGGTATTGCCAGAGTTTTCTATCACCTTATTTAAATCTTGGCTGTTGGCAAGGTTAGGCTCACTGATCACTTGAATCGGCAACAATTGATTTTCAGCCAAAGCCGAGTGAGATAAAGCACCTAAAATCGCGAGAGTGAGGATACGTGGCGTCATATTTTTTCCTAATAAAGAATACAAATTAACAAATGTGACTATTCTAGAGAGCGGACTCTTACAGAGTATTGAGAAACTATTGAGATGTTGACAGGGTTTATAACTGCTTGAATTAAGCACCAGGCCTGGTTGCGAATTTTCTCGTATAGGTTTGCGCCTTGGTATAATGCCTGCAATATCAAAAAGGGGAACCCCATGCCCGAACAAGTTTTAAAACGTGTCTTAACTGTTCCGGTTTACGATGTAGCCGATGAAACACCACTCGAATTGGCTCCGCTGTTATCACAGCGCATGCAAAATAAGGTTTGGCTAAAACGCGAAGATTTGCAGCCGGTTTTTTCATTTAAGTTGCGTGGCGCTTATGCCTGTATGGTTAAACTCACGGATGAGCAGAAAAAAGCCGGTGTGATTGCGGCTTCAGCTGGTAATCACGCACAGGGCGTGGCTTTGGCGGCCAGTAAAATGGGGATTAAAGCCACGATTGTCATGCCCAGAACCACGCCGCCCATCAAGGTAAATGCGGTTAAACGTTTAGGCGCCGAAGTTGTATTACACGGCGATGCGTTTGATGAAGCTTCGGTGCATGCCAATCAGCTCATGCGTGAACATCAATACACGTTTATTCATCCTTATGACGATTACGATGTGATTGCTGGTCAAGGGACGGTCGCATTAGAAATGTTGCGCCAACATCCTAAGCCTCTGGATGTTGTGTTTGTGTGTGTTGGTGGAGGCGGCTTAATTGCGGGTATTGCAGCAGTATTAAAACAGGTCTGGCCTCATACCCGAGTGGTCGGGGTCGAACCCGAAGATTCGGCTTGTATGACCGAAGCCCTAAAAGCGAACGAACGTGTGGTGTTAAAACAAGTTGGCTTATTCGCCGATGGCGTGGCAGTGGCGCAAGTGGGTGAGATTCCATTTCGTATTGCACAAACTTGTGTGGATGAAATGATTACGGTCAGTACCGATGAAATCTGTGCGGCGATTAAAGACGTGTTTGAAGACACGCGCGCAATTGCGGAACCCGCCGGTGCTTTAGCGGTGGCGGGCTTGAAAAAGTTTGTCGCCCAACGCGAAGTCGCCGGTTTGGAAATGGCCGCGATTGTGAGTGGGGCGAATATGAACTTTGATCGTTTGCATCATATTGCCGAGCGTACCGAGTTTGGTGAAAAACGCGAGGCTATTTTTGCGGTAAAAATCAAAGAACAGCCCGGTAGTTTCAAACAGTTCTGTGAGGATTTAGGCGCACGCCGAGCTATTACGGAGTTTAACTATCGTTTTGCCGACCCTAAACAAGCGATTGTGTTTGTTGGGGTGCGGACCGAAGGCGGGCGCGCTGAGCAGCAACAACTGATTGATAGTTTGCGTGAAAAAGGCTATCAAGTTGATGATATGTCGGAAAATGAAATGGCCAAGCTTCACCTGCGTCACATGATTGGTGGTCGCGCTGAAGGCTTGCAAAACGAAATTTTGTATCGATTTGAGTTTCCAGAACGCCCAGGTGCTTTGTTAAACTTTTTAAGTCGCATGAGTGAAGAGTGGAATATCAGTTTATTCCATTATCGCAACCACAGTGATGCCTATGGGCGTGTGTTGGTTGGTGTACAAGTGCCGCCTGCTCAGAAAGATGCGTTTGAAACCTATTTAAATGAGTTGAAATATCCTTACGTGTGCGAGCAGGATAACCCTGGTTATCACTTGTTTTTAAGCACGCATTAAAGCTAAAGCGACTTTAAAAA
Source organism: Thiomicrospira sp. (assembly GCF_036568485.1). Classification (GTDB taxonomy): domain Bacteria; phylum Pseudomonadota; class Gammaproteobacteria; order Thiomicrospirales; family Thiomicrospiraceae; genus Thiomicrospira. The sequence goes on along the minus strand of NZ_DATCSL010000083.1, from coordinate 2,133 downwards.
GCCATCATTCTACTAAACAGCGAGTACCAGGCCTGGTACTCGCTGTTTTTTTATGTGGGTCAAATAATCGCTCAATTAGCTGTCGGCCTGCAGTTGCTGCAACAATTGTTTTGGGGTTTGTTTCAGTGAGCGTCGCTGGGTTAACCAACCAATCATCAAAAGTAACAAACTACTCATGCTAATCGACAAAGCCCATAAAACTGGGTTGAGTTGCGGGGTCATATCCAACCAGAAAAACGCAATTAAGCCGCTGGTTATTTGCCCAAGAAAAGCAGCAAACACACCCGCCAATAAGCCGATCAACACAAACTCGGTTAAACCAATTTTAACAATGTCGGTTTGGCGAGCACCTAATGTGCGCAACAATAACCAGCTACGTAAGCGTCCTAATTGTGAAGCTTGAGTGGCGGTAAAAATCACAATCAAACTCGATATTAAGGTAAAGACATACAGCAAGCTGACCGCCATTGAGGCTTGTTGCATAATTTGCTGAACTTGACCAATCATGTCACGTGCATCAATCCACAATACCCCTGGAACCTGATCATTGATGGCTTTGCGCAAACCCGCGGTATCGGTTTTTGATAGCTCAGACTTAAAATTGGTAATGTAGCTGATCGGCAGGTTTTGATTGGCTACCGGCTCCAAAATGAAAAAGAAATTTAGCCGAAAGCTTTGCCATTCAACTTCACGTAAACTCACCAGTTGATAAGTAAGGCGTTGCCCAATTAAATCAAACGTTAAACGATCGCCGAGTTTTAAATTCAGTAACTCGGCGATTTCAGCTTCCACCGACACGCCCGGCAAATCAAGCCTTTGATCAGCACTTAACTCTTGTGTAATAAGGTTGTAGCTGGGCGGGTTTTCTAATAACGCAATATTGGCTTCGCGCTCTAATAGACGTTGCGCACGACCTTCGTTTTGGTCTTGTATACGTAAAGCTTGCTCATTTAACTCAACCAAGCGACCACGTACCATCGGCACTAAATCAGCTTTAAGTTGATGGGTTTGTAACAGTTGCTTTACCGGTTCAGACTGATCCGGTTGAATATTCATCATAAAGGTATTGGGCGTATTTTCCGGTAAAGAAGCCTGCCAGTTTTGCACCAAATCCTGGCGTACAAAGGTCATTAACACCAAAATAAAGACCACCAAGCCTAACGAAATTAATTGCAGCGTCACCAGGCCTGGTTCTCGTGCTAAAGCCGCTAAAGACAAACGCAACCAGCCTGAACTAAGCGGTTGTAGTTTAGCGATTAAACGAAGCAAAGCTTGTGCGACGCCATATAATACAGCCGCGCTGATTAACAACACCGGAATCGCCCATAAAACCACTTGTGTACTGAGTAACAGCCACATTAAGCCGACTAACAACAATAAGCTGACTAATAACATGGCGCTGGTGCTGTAACGCGTTTCACCCATTCGCAGAACTTGTAAGGGCGAAACGCGTGTGGCTTGTCGAAAAGCGGGCCAAGCAAAAGTCCAGAGTGCGAGCGTACCGCTTAATAAACCTAGACCAATTGCGCGGCTATAGCCAGTGATGACTAATGGATCAAAGTAGTTGGCTAATATGGGGCGCAGAAGTTGAAATAAACCCTGGCCAATTAGCACACCGATCACGCTACCGATCAGCGCAAGCCACATGAGCTGAATGGCAAATAAGTTGGTTAATTGACGATTAGATGCACCGCTGGCGCGCATCAGTGCCATCGAAGCTGTCCAACGTTGCAGATAAAATCGACTGGCGATTAAAATAGCGAGTCCGGCAATTAAAACGGTAGCCAACGCGGATAAGTCTAAAAATAGCCAGGCGGTATCCAAGGATTTTTCTAAATCTGGTGTCGGTGCCCGAGCATTAATAATTTGCCAGTGAGCGGGTGCTTCACTTTCTAAAAGCATTTGCCAGCGTGCAAGGGTGGCACTGTCGCCACTGAAGCCCAATTCGTAGTTGACTCGGCTACCCGGACCAATTAAACCAAGGTCATCCAGTTGGCTGAGCGGCAAAATCATTTGAGGGGCAAACTGCGAAAAAGTAGCCTGAAACACATCCTGTCCAGCTAGCCAATCGCGCACTTCAAACTCTTTGCGGCCTAAAGTAATGGAGTCGCCGAGATTTAAATCAATTAAACC
>NZ_DATCSL010000082.1:0-6839 GCF_036568485.1 Thiomicrospira sp. | reverse complement strand
ACTCCATAAAAGAAAAGAAGCCAGCACGTCAACGTACCAGCTTCTTTTATGCAACTAACGAATTTATATTCTAGTTACTTAAACATATCAAGGTTTAAGCGTTATGTAAATCTTGTAAACGATGCACCGGTTGATTATCTAGATAATCCATCGCAGCGACCGTCGCAAACGCGCCAGCCATAGTGGTCGTATAACAAATCTTATGCATTAAAGCTTCACGACGAATACCAGAAGAATCTTTAATGCTGACCGAACCGTCGGATGTATTCACAATCAAAGCTATCTCTTCATTTTTGATTGCATCAACAATGTTCGGACGCCCTTCTGTCACTTTGTTCACCAACTCACACTCAATGCCCGCCTCGGTCAAAGATAAGGCGGTTCCGCGCGTGGCCACAATCGTGAAGCCTTTCGCTAACAACTTATGCGCAAGATCAATTAACTTAACACGATCGGCCTTACGCACGCTGAGGAAGGCTTTACCCTCCCGAGGTAACACGGTGCTAGCGGCTAACTGTGCATTCGCATAAGCTTGTGCAAAGTTTTCACCGACCCCCATTACCTCGCCAGTCGATTTCATTTCCGGCCCTAGAATTGGGTCAACCCCTAAAAATTTAATAAATGGGAAGACCGCTTCTTTTACCGAATAATGCTTCGGCATAATTTCAACTTCGTAACCCTGTTGATTCAGACTCTGCCCAACCATGCAACGCGCCGCAATTTTAGCCAATGGACGACCAATCGCCTTGGACACAAATGGCACGGTGCGCGATGCACGCGGGTTGACCTCAAGCACATAAATATCCTCACCTTTCACGGCAAACTGGGTATTCATTAAGCCGATTACGTTTAACGCTTTCGCCATTTTGGCGACTTGATCGCGAATTTCGTCCTGAATCTTAGCGGAAATGCTATAGGGCGGCAATGAACACGCAGAATCACCTGAGTGAATACCGGCTTGTTCAATGTGTTCCATCAAGCCACCGATCACCACTTGTTCGCCATCACAAATCGCGTCTACGTCTAGCTCAACCGCGTCATCCAAGAAACGATCAAGCAATACTGGCGAATCATTGGAAACTTGAACCGCATATTTCATGTAACGGATTAAATCTTCTTCTGAATAGACGATTTCCATCGCGCGCCCACCTAATACATAAGACGGACGCACCACTAAAGGATAACCAATTTCTTTAGCTAAAATAATCGCTTCGTCTTCACGGCGAGCGGTGCGGTTTGGCGGCTGGCGTAAACCTAACTTGTTCAATAACTGCTGGAAACGCTCACGATCTTCTGCCAAGTCAATCGAATCTGGGCTCGTTCCAATAATCGGTACACCCGCCGCTTCTAAATCACGCGCTAATTTCAACGGCGTTTGGCCGCCGTATTGCACGATCACACCTTTAGGCTTTTCAACTTCGACAATCTCTAACACGTCTTCAAGCGTTAGCGGCTCAAAATACAAACGATCCGAGGTGTCATAGTCGGTAGATACGGTTTCCGGGTTGCAGTTAACCATGATGGTTTCATAACCATCTTCACTTAACGCCATCGCCGCATGCACACAACAATAGTCAAACTCGATACCTTGACCAATGCGGTTTGGACCACCACCCAAAACCATGATCTTGTCACGACTGGTTGGGTTGGCCTCACATTCTTCTTCATAGGTCGAATACATATAGGCGGTCGACGTCGCAAATTCTGCCGCACAGGTATCAACACGCTTATAAACCGGACGCACACCCAATGTATGACGGTATTTACGCACCAACGCACTGTCGGTTTTTAACAACTTCGCAATACGGTTATCTGAGAAACCTTTGCGCTTTAATTGGCGCAAGAAACCTTCTTCTAAGGTGTCCAAGCCTTTGGCCACAATTTGGGTTTCAAGCTCAACCAACTCTTCAATTTGTGACAAGAACCAAGGATCAATTTTACAAACATCAAACACCTGCTCAACTGTCCAACCGGCACGGAACGCATCCGCCACATACCAAACACGATCAGGCCCTGGATCACGCAATTCGCGACGTAAAATATCACGCACGTCTTTTTCTTCCACACTCGACAAATCGATCATTTCATCAAAGCCATCATGACCGGTTTCTAAACCACGCAAGGCTTTTTGAATCGACTCTTGGAAGTTACGCCCCATCGCCATGACCTCACCTACCGACTTCATTTGGGTCGATAAGCGTGGCTGAGCTTGCGGGAATTTCTCAAACGTGAAACGTGGGATTTTGGTAACAACGTAGTCTATCGAAGGCTCAAACGAAGCCGGCGTTGCACCATTGGTAATATCGTTTTGCAACTCGTCCAAAGTATAACCTACCGCCAACTTAGCGGCCACTTTGGCAATCGGGAAACCCGTTGCTTTAGAAGCCAAGGCTGACGAACGCGAAACACGCGGGTTCATTTCGATTACGATCATACGACCGTTTTCCGGATTGACCGCAAACTGCACGTTCGAGCCGCCGGTTTCCACGCCAATTTCACGCAACACCGCGATGGAGGCGTTACGCATAATTTGATACTCTTTATCCGTCAAGGTCTGTGCGGGCGCAACCGTAATCGAGTCCCCGGTATGAACCCCCATCGGGTCAAAGTTTTCGATGGAACACACGATAATGCAGTTATCTTTGGTATCACGCACCACTTCCATTTCGTATTCTTTCCAACCCAAAATGGATTCTTCAATCAATAGTTCATTGGTAGGCGACAATTCTAAGCCGAACTTGCAAATCTGCTCAAATTCTTCACGGTTATAAGCAATACCACCGCCTGATCCACCCAAAGTAAAGGATGGACGAATAACGGTTGGAAAGCCAACCTGAGCTTGAATTTCCCAAGCCTCTGCCATATTGTGTGCCACAGCTGAAGTCGGCATATCTAAACCAATTTTGGTCATGGCTTGACGGAAACGATCCCGGTTTTCAGCCTTATCGATGGCATCTTGTTTGGCACCGATTAGCTCAACATTATATTTTTCTAAAATACCGTTATGCGCCAAATCCAACGCGCAGTTCAACGCGGTCTGTCCACCCATAGTTGGCAAAATCGCATCTGGGCGTTCTTTTTCAATAATACGTTCTACTACCTGCCAGGTAATCGGCTCAATATAGGTCGCATCCGCCAACTCTGGATCGGTCATAATGGTCGCGGGGTTGGAGTTCACCAAAATAACGCGGTAACCCTCTTCCTTTAGCGCTTTACAAGCTTGCGCACCTGAGTAATCAAACTCACAAGCTTGTCCGATAATGATCGGCCCAGCACCAATAATCAGGATGCTGTTAATGTCTGTTCTCTTTGGCATAGTCTTCCCTTAATTCTGTGCGGTCTTAGCTGGCGTTAGCTTGTTTAAATTGTTTGATGTTATCGACAAACTGGTCGAACAAAGGCGCAACATCATGCGGACCAGGACTCGCTTCAGGGTGTCCCTGAAAACTGAACGCCGACTTATCTGTGCGCGAAATACCTTGTAAAGAACCATCAAACAAAGAGATATGAGTTGATTTCAAATTCGCAGGCATGCTGGTTTCATCTACCGCAAAACCATGGTTTTGCGCTGTAATAAACACACGACCCGTTTCGGTATCTTGCACCGGGTGATTGGCACCATGATGACCGAACTTCATTTTGACGGTTTTAGCGCCGCTCGCCAAAGCCAATAATTGATGCCCTAAACAAATACCGAATACGGGAATATCCGTTTCTAAAATACCTTGAATCGCTTCAATCGCGTAATCACAAGGAGCGGGATCACCTGGACCGTTAGACAAAAACACACCATCTGGGTTCAAAGCTAACACTTCGGCGGCCGAAGTTTTAGCTGGCACCACGGTCAAACGACAACCACGTTCCGCTAGCATACGTAAAATATTAGCTTTAATTCCATAGTCAAACGCCACTACGTGATAAGGCTGCTGCTCGGCGAAATCAATATGACCTTTGCCTAATTGCCAACTGCCTTCTGTCCAGCTGTAAGGTTTTTTGGTAGTTACTTCTTTAGCTAAGTCCATGCCTTTTAAGCCAGCAAAGCCTTTCGCGTCGGCCACGGCTTTATCGGCATTGATATTCGAGCCGGCGACAATCACACCATTCTGTGCACCTTTTTCACGCAGAATTCGCGTTAACTTACGCGTATCAATATCCGCAATCGCCACCACATTTTGAGCTTTTAAGTAGTCCGGCAAACTCTGCTGAGCACGAAAGTTACTCATCAATCGTGAACAGTCTTTAACCACCAAGCCTTGTGCCATAATACCGGATGACTCGGCATCTTCTGCGTTCACCCCAACATTCCCAATATGCGGGTAAGTTAAGGTCACTATTTGTTTGTAGTAGGAAGGGTCCGTCAAAATTTCTTGGTAACCCGTCAACGAGGTATTAAACACAACCTCACCAACACATTCGCCTTCAGCACCAATTGAAGTTCCCCAAAAAAGCGTCCCATCCTCAAGCGCTAACAAAGCCGTGTAATTCATTTAATCGTCCGCCTAGATACTTAAATACTTCTTAAAATGCGCATACAAAAAACGGAGCCAGCCCCCTTTTATAAAGGACTAGCTCCGTCTCTATTGTTTTTGCTAAATGACCTCATGTCACCCTTAATTCTGCGTCATAAAATCAAAATTCTAAATTAGGCGGATTTTAAATCATTTCAGCCTTATTGTCTAGATTAATTGCTCGCAATTTACCATCACCAGGCCTGGTGATGGATTAACGCAAATTCAACACATCTTGCATGTCATACAAGCCATTTGATTGGTTCGCTAACCACTGGCAAGCGCGTACCGCACCACTCGCAAACGTCATTCGACTGGAGGCTTTATGGGTAATTTCAATACGCTCACCAATCCCAGCAAACATTACTGTATGCTCGCCCACAATATCGCCGGCACGAATGGTTTCAAAGCCGATCGTTTTGGGATCACGCTCGCCAGTATCTCCTTCTCGACCATAAACCGCGCAGCTTTTTAAATCACGCCCTAAAGCCTCAGCAACCACTTCTCCCATACGCAACGCGGTACCTGAAGGCGCATCCACTTTATGACGATGGTGGGCTTCGATGATTTCAACATCAAAGCCTTCGTTTAATACTTTAGCCGCCATTTTTAATAAGGTTAAACTTAAGGTTACCCCTACACTCATGTTGGGCGCAAACACCACCGGAATTTTAGTCGCTGCCTCATCAATTGCGGCTAAGCCAGCTTCATCAAATCCGGTTGTGCCGATAACAATCCGTTTATTAGCTTGCACACACAAGGCTAAAGCTTCAAGGCTCACCTGAGGGCGGGTAAAATCGATAAGAATATCAAAATCATCTAATACTTCCGCCAGATTATCCGTGACCTTTACACCCAAGTAACCCAGCCCAGCCAAATCTCCAGCATCAGCGCCTGCCAAACTCGAACCCGGACGCTCAATAGCCGCACCCAATACCAGGCCTGGTGTCGCGTTCGTGGCTTCAATCAAGTGCTTACCCATTCGACCGGAAGCACCCATTACACCAATACGAATCATTTCTTGAGTATCCAACATAAACTATCCTTTGATTTAAGAGTTCCAGGGCTCTTTATTATTCGATTTATTGTCATCATCCGAAGTAAAAAACGACTTCACTGAATCAAAAAATGAATGCGCTTTAGGGCTATGTTTACCCGGCTTACCTTTTAAACTTTCATCAAAGGCTTTCAGCAGTTCTTTCTGATCATCGGTCAATTTAACTGGCGTTTCAATATTCACTTCGCAAATTAAATCACCTACCCGAGAAGAACGCACCGACTTGACCCCTTTACCGGCCAGCTTAAAGCGTTGACCCGACTGAGTACCAGCTGGAATTTTTAAACGCGCCTTGCCATTTAAGGTCGGCACTTCAACTTCACCACCTAACGCAGCGGTTGCGAAAGACAAAGGCAGCTCACAGAATAAGGTATCGCCATCACGCTGGAAAATGGCATGACGCTTAACACGAATGCGTACATATAAATTACCGCGTGGCGCCCCGGGTTCGCCCATACCGCCTTCACCTTGTAGACGAATACGGTCGCCTGAGTCGACCCCGGCCGGAATTTTAACCGATAAGGTTTTATGCACGGTGACATGACCATCCCCGCGACATTTTTTACAAGGGGATTTAATAATCTTACCTCGCCCATGACAAGTCGGACATTCACGCGCTACTGCAAAAAAACCTTGCTGAATGCGTACTTGTCCTTCGCCATGACAGGTTGGACAGGTCTGAGCCGAGGTACCCGGCTCAGCGCCTGACCCGTCACAAGCATCACAATCTTGTTGGCGCGGAATACGAATATCCACTTCGGTGCCAGCAATCGCTTCTTCCAACGTAATATCGAGCTCATACTGCAAGTCATCGCCCGGACGTGGCCCACGTCGACCACCGCCAAAAATATCACCGAAAATATCACCAAATGCATCGCCAAATCCGCCACCAAAGCCACCGCTGCCCTGCGAACCATCCACGCCAGCATGGCCAAACTGATCGTAAGCGGCGCGCTTTTGGTCATCGGTTAAAATCTCATAAGCCTCGGTCGCTTCTTTGAACTTATGATCCGCTTCGGGATCATCAGGATTCCGATCTGGGTGATACTTCATCGCCAGTTTACGATAGGCTTTTTTAATTTCCGCTTCTGATGCGGTGCGTGAAACCGACAGTATTTCGTAAAAGTCTCTTTTGCTCATAGATCCGTAACATATTTAAAAAGTGAATTAGCTCAAACCACTAAGGTCAAATAACAACACAACCCCAATAAACTTCAGCTAAACCACTTGCGTGATAGAAAAAACAACGGCTCAAAAAAAGAGCCGTTGCATTA
>NZ_DATCSL010000081.1:0-12314 GCF_036568485.1 Thiomicrospira sp. | reverse complement strand
CCCATTCCGCCCATTCCGCCCATGTCAGGGGCAGAAGCACCATCTTTCTTAGGAAGATCCGCAATCATCGCTTCAGTAGTGATGATTAAGCCAGCAACAGACGCCGCGTTTTGTAGCGCCGTACGTGTTACTTTAGCTGGGTCAATGATACCCATTTCAATCATGTCACCATATTCTTCAGTTGATGCGTTAAAGCCAAAGTTACCTTTGCCTTCCATAACCTTGTTCACGACTACAGAACCTTCTAAACCACAGTTCTGCACGATTTGACGCATAGGTTCTTCCATCGCACGTAAAGCAATTTCAACACCCACGTCTTGATCATGGTTATCACCTTTCACGCTCACGTTTGCTTTAGCACGAACTAACGCCACGCCGCCGCCAGGAACAATACCTTCTTGCACTGCAGCACGTGTTGCGTGAAGCGCATCGTCAACACGATCTTTCTTCTCTTTCATTTCCATTTCAGTTGCCGCACCTAATTTGATGACGGCTACACCACCAGAAAGTTTTGCTAAACGTTCTTGTAGCTTCTCTTTGTCATATTCAGATGTGGTGTTCGCCAACTGTGACTGAATCTGTGAACAACGCGCTTCAATGTCCGCTTTTGTACCAACACCATCAATAATAGTGGTTGAGTCTTTAGCTACATTTACGTTTTTCGCTTGACCTAAATCTTCTAAAGTCGCACCTTCCAAAGTCATGCCAACTTCTTCAGAGATAACCGTAGCACCAGTCAAGACCGCAATGTCTTGCAACATAGCTTTACGACGCTCACCAAAACCTGGCGCTTTTACGGCCGCGACTTTTACGATACCGCGCATGTTGTTGATAACTAAAGTAGCAAGGGCTTCACCTTCAACATCTTCCGCAATAATTAATAGCGGACGACCTGATTTTGAAACGGCCTCTAACGTAGGCAGTAATTCACGGATATTCGATACTTTTTTATCTGTTAATAAAATGTACGGGTTCTCCATTTCGGCTACCATTTTTTCTTGGTTAGTAGCGAAATAAGGTGATAGGTAACCGCGATCAAATTCCATACCTTCGACCACTTCTAACTCGTCATGCAAAGACGAACCTTCTTCAACCGTGATCACACCTTCTTTGCCAACGCGCTCCATCGCATCCGCAATCAACTTACCAACGGTGCTATCAGAGTTGGCCGAAATCGTACCAACCTGAGCAATCGCAGACGAAGTCTCACAAGGCTTAGACATGTTTTGGATTTCGGCAACCACGGCTTCCACCGCTTTATGAATACCACGGTTTAGATCCATTGGGTTCATGCCAGCGGCAACTGATTTCATGCCTTCGCGCACAATCGCTTGTGCCAGAACGGTTGCAGTTGTGGTACCGTCACCGGCTACATCATTGGTTTTAGAAGCGACTTCTTTAACCATTTGTGCGCCCATGTTCTGGAACTTGTCTTCTAATTCGATTTCACGTGCTACCGACACACCATCTTTGGTTACGGTCGGGGCACCAAACGACTTTTCAAGTACCACGTTACGGCCTTTTGGACCCAACGTGACTTTTACTGCGTTTGCTAGGATGTTAATGCCTTCGACCATACGTTCACGGGCTTCAATTCCAAACTTAACTTCTTTTGCCATCTTCGTTATTCCTCAATTTATTTAATGTCGTTATTCGCTTAACAAACTTTATGACTTAAGCATGAACCGCAATGATGTCATCTTCGCGCATAACCAATAATTCTTCGCCGTCAACTTTCACTTCCTGACCGGCGTACTTGCCAAATAAAACCTTGTCGCCAACTTTAACCGACATAGCAATCACGGTACCGCTGTCAGAGGCTTTACCTGGACCAACGGCAACCACTTCACCTTCGGCTGGTTTTTCTTTCGCAGAATCTGGAAGTACGATACCGCCAGCTGATACTTTCTCTTCTTCTAAGCGACGCACAACAACACGATCATGCAAAGGTTTAATGCTCATTGATTTTCTCCTAACTCAAGTTTGATAGAGGGTATTAACAAATGTTGATGCTCAACTTTGAGCACCAACTAAAATTTAATTCGTATAAAGACAAGGCTAATATGGGGCTGGTTCAAGCAGTTTCAAGGGGAAATTTGAACTTTTTTTGATTTATTAAATAGACCAGGCCTGGTGATGTTGTTTATAAATCTGACCAATCGTAAACCGGCAAACTTTCAAAGCCTGGTTTAGCAAAAAAATACCCCTGCATCAGGTGCACATTTAAATTTCTGAAAAACTCTACTTCATCTCGGGTTTCTAACCCCTCGGCTAACACCCTGACATTTAACTGATTACACATGGTAACTAGATTTTTTACAATGATTTGCTTGGTTGTATGGGTGTGAATGTCGCGCACTAACTCCATATCGATTTTCATAATATTGGGAACAAAGTTCGCTAAGGTGTTCAAGCCAGCATGGCCCGCACCAAAGTCATCTAGCGCCGTTGTAAACCCTTGTTTTTGGTAGTAGTCAAAAATTTTAGTAAGATGCTCAACCTTTTGTACCTGTTCCGATTCGGTAATTTCAAACATAATCGATTCAATCGGAAAACCAAATTGTTTCGCGGCCCGAAGCGTGCTTTGAATACAGTGTGCTGGCTCATAAACCGCATTTGGTAAAAAATTGATGCTCAACATACTATCGAGTTTTAGTTCACTCGCTAACTGAATCGCTTTTACCCGACAGGCCTGGTCAAACGCATAGCGATTTTGATCATTAACTTGACTCAAAACATGCCAAGCTGACTCTTGTTGGCGCCCCCGCACTAAGGCCTCATAACCAAATATCTGTCGCGTTTCTAAATCCAAAATAGGTTGAAAAGCAAAAGTAAAGTCAAAGCTCAATTCGGCATGACACTTTCCGCAACCGGATAAAATGTCTTCAATCGGAAAATGTGTAGCCATAAGATCCCCTCTAACCTCAATCATCAAAACCCTATTATAAGCCGCTTAAAAAACTCTTTGCGTCATTTATGTTTTTTATACCTATTAGCCGCAATTGAATTTTACCTAGCCGCTTTTAGGTATGTAAAATAGTTGAGAATCCCGCGACATCTTTTTAAACCAAGGGGCTTACACTATGTCTTCTACGACTCAACCAAAAATACTCATCAACCCGCCGGTTTTTTTCAGCACGGCAATCCTAACGCTATCACTGGTCATTTTTGTTATTCTTTTTAACGAACTCGCCACTCAACTTTTTAGCAACACCCTCAGCTGGATATCAACCCAATTGGGTTGGTTTTATGTCTTATCTGTAGCTGGTTTTTTGGTCTTTATTGCGATTCTTACCTTATCAAGCTATGGTCGAGTCAAACTCGGTAGCGACCACAGCCAACCTGAGTTTACCAACACAGCGTGGTTTGCGATGCTGTTTTCCGCTGGCATGGGCATAGGTTTAATGTTCTTTGGCGTGGCCGAACCGGTCATGCACTATGTAAGTCCGCCGGTTGGCGAAGCAGAAACGGCCGAAGCCGCACGTCAAGCCATGCGCATTACCTTCTTCCACTGGGGCGTTCACGCCTGGGCAATTTATGCCATTGTAGCCATGTCACTGGCTTATTTTGCCTTCCGTCATGGTATGCCCATGACGATTCGTTCATCGCTTTACCCAATTATTGGTGAGCGCATCCACGGCCCAATTGGCCATGCCGTCGACACCTTTGCCGTGCTCGGCACCCTATTCGGGGTCGCAACCTCTTTAGGTTTTGGGGTGATTCAAATTAATGCTGGCCTTAACTACTTGTTTGATATTCCGGTTAGCGTCACCACGCAAGTAATTTTGATTGTGCTGATTACACTAATTGCAACTGGTTCAGTCGCGCTTGGTCTAGATGGCGGAATTCGACGCTTATCGATTTTAAACATGATTCTCGCCGCCGCCATACTGGCCTTTGTCCTCATTGCCGGACCAACCGTTTTCTTACTGCAAACCCTAGTCCAAAACACTGGCATGTACGTATCGGATTTATTTAACATGACCTTTAACCTCTATGCCTATGAGCCGACGGATTGGATCGGTGGCTGGACTCTGTTTTATTGGGGCTGGTGGATTGCCTGGGCACCGTTTGTAGGGATGTTTATCGCCTTAGTATCCAAAGGTCGCACTATTCGAGAGTTTGTATTGGGAGTGTTATTAGTCCCCGTTGGCTTCACCTTTATGTGGATGACCTTCTTTGGCGGAACCGCCCTCAATATGATTATGGTGCAAGGCATTACCGAGCTGTCAGATGCGGTTGCTGCGGACACCTCGGTTGCCCTGTTCCAGTTCTTAGAGCATTTACCTTTATCGAGTATTACCGCTTTAGTCGCCACCCTACTAGTGATTACCTTTTTTGTCACCAGCGCTGACTCAGGCTCGCTGGTTGTCGATCGCTTAACCGCGGGCGGCAAAGAACACTCACCCACTTGGCAGCGCGTTTTCTGGGCCGTTATCCAAGGTGTATTAGCGGCTTCACTACTGATTGCGGGTGGACTGGCCGCTTTACAGACCGCCACCATTGCAAGCGCCTTTCCCTTCGCGATTATTATGATTTTAATGGCATGGGGTTTGATGCGGTCATTACGCATTGATGTGGCCAAACACAGTAGTTTAGCTTCACCACGCTTAACCAATAGCCACATGAGCTGGAAGGAACGCTTAAAAACACTGGTCAGTCAACCCAGTAAAAAAGAAGTGCTCGATTTTATTAAACAAACCGTTAAACCCGCCCTGATTGAAGTGAGTGAAGAGCTCAAAGCGCAAGGCGTAGATGCGCGTGTTGAATCGGGTGAAGATGGTCGTGTCTGGATTGAAGTCCGACACGGTGAGCAGATCGATTTTTTCTACTCAGCTCGTCCCCATGCTTACGAACCGCCAGCTTTAATCATGCGCGATACGCAAGCCAAGCAAATGGAAGAACATAAATATTATCGAATAGAAGTGCACCTCGGAGAAGGCGGCCAGGACTACGACATTATGGGTTGGACAAAAGAAACCATCCTAAATGATGTGTTAGAACAATACTCTCGTCACGTGCACTTCCTTAGCCAAGTGTCACAATAAAACTAGGGGATAAAAAATGAAAAACAATAAAACCTTACTCTATGGCCTCACACTCAGCATTACAATGAGCGCCCCCGTCAGCCTGCTAGCAAGCGTTAATATCGACTTGTATGGTTCAGCGCGCCTGCAAGCGGAAGCGGTTAGCCCAGACAGCGATGCGACCTATGCAACAGGGGGCAATGACAGCTACATCGGCATACGCGACGCCTATTCTCGTATCGGTTTAAATGCTAATTGGCAAGCGACTCAAAATCTGGAAGTCTTTGGTCAACTTGAAATTCCATTCGATATGGCTAACTTTGCCGTCCAAGATCCCTATGATGACCGCCGTGATCTGCGTGTCGCCCAAGTCGGCATCAACACCAACCATGGGTCACTTGCTTATGGTCAAATGTGGCTACCCTTTTATAACGCAATCTCCTACAAGGTAGACCGTTTTAGCTCTTATTACAGTGGTTACGCCACACTCGCTTACTTTCGTGCTTACAATGCCGTGAGCTATTACAGTCCCAGCTATAACGGCCTGTCTTTTGGCGCAGGTATTGTCATGAAAGACGAGTCAGATCAAGCGGATACCTTTAGCGATAATCGTTATCAATTCACCGGCACCTATAATAAAAATGGCACGGATCTTTCTGTCGCTCTAGAGCAAGTAGATAATACCAATGATGATCAGCTACTCGGTGTTGCCTTAGGTCAGCAAATTGATCAACTCTATATCGGGCTAAAATTCGAGCAATGGAGTGCGAAAGGTTCGGATGAAAGTAATGCCACAAATCTCTACGCGGACTACCAGCTCAAAAAGTACACTTTTAAAGCCATGGTGGCCGAAGTGGAAGGCTATGGTGAGCAAATCTTGCATATTGGTGCCGACTATCAATACAGCAAAGACCTCAAAACCTTTATTGAGTTTTATCAACAAGAGGATTCGAATGCAATCGCCAACCGCAAAGCAGGCAGTGCGGGTGATTTTGCAGATGGTCTAGTTGGTGGCGGTAATACGATTGCGGCGGGTTTTCGTTACGACTTTTAATCACTAATTGTCTCAAGGTTGGTCGCGTTGAGTTTTTAGCGCGGCCTTTTTATCCTTTATTAGCCTGCTTTAGTCGATCGACTGAAACTGAGTTAAATAAATCGCCGCGATTAAAACACCTAATGTGGCGGCCCAGATAACAAAATAGATTATTAAAGAACGCTTTGCATTCTGTTGCTCCACATTGGTTCTTGGGCGAATACCTTTCAAAAAGAATACAATCTTAGACGATAAATTCACCGACACAATATTCACCGCCAACAGCAAACCTGCACCCAAAGCTAAATCAAAATGCCCCAGTACCAACATCAAGCCAAGCACCACTGCAGGCGGTAATAAAGCGACGGCAACCATCACCCCCACCAAAACACTCGCCACACCGGTGGTGACCGATAAAGCCGCGGCCGCACCTGAGGCTAAGGCTAATACAACCGCAGGTAATTCAACATAGGTTCTAGATTGTAGTTCTCCAACACTTATATCGATCGGCACCACTAAAGAAATCAACATAGCTAGGCCAATAGCTAACCCCACTCCGGCTATGCCGGAGATTAAGGATTTTTTCATTAAGTCTAAGTCTGCCAACGCGGTGGCAAGCCCTAGAGCCAAATTAGGCCCTAAAAGCGGCGCAATCACCATACCACCAATGATAATCGCCACATTGTCTTCAATCATCCCAATCGCGGCGACAACCGTAGACAAGGCCACCAGCACCAAATAGTTAACATTTAAGCGGGCGTTTTGCTCGATGGTTTGATAAAGCTGCTCGCGATAAGTGGTCGAGCCATCCTGCTCACTCGTATCATTCTTGTTGGCTTCTGGTTCAGGAATAACCGATTCCACCTCCAAAACCATCACCTGAACTTGATCTGGACAATCTTGAGATACCTCTTGAATTTGATCTAAAGCCTGTTGCACCTGAGAATCATGCAAAGTGACCTGAATCCAATGCTTATGCTCGTCCTTTAAGTCAGCTTGACGATACAACCAGGCCTGGTGGTTATCCAGAAGTTTGATCAATCTTGGTGAGGCGGCAGGATGACAGGTAATATCAATTAATTTCATAGTAACACCTCACCATATTCAAACTAAGATGCTTTGTTATCCAAGCTATCACCATCAAAGTCCGGGCGATGCTCTTCAACCCATTGCTCATCTTGACGCGGATCCATTTCAGCCATCGCCACACCAGAGGCGGCAGGTACAGCGACAAATACACTTAAATGATCATCCGGTACACGCTCACGCATTAAGGCAAACACCCCTAAACCAGCGGCAAATAATGCCAGAATAATAAAAAACATCATGACCGAATAACCCAGTACAAAGCCTAAGATTAAGGGGGCCAAAAAGGAACCCAAGCCATAGGAAAATAATAATGTTCGACTAATCTCAACAATATCCTTGTTTTCATCTAATACGTCGTTGGCTCGAGCCACACTCAATGGATAAATACTAAACAAGCTAATACCTATTAAAAAACCTAAACCATAAAGTAGCCATAAACTATTTGGCGCCACCAACATCAACATAAATATCACAAAACTAAAGAATCCTGCCCAAGCAATCAACTTACGTCGTCCATAACGGTCAGATAACGCCCCTACTGGCCATTGCGCCAGCAGTCCGCCCAGAATACTTATGGCCATAAAAATCGCCACGGCACTGCCGTCTTCAAATGACTTTAAGACATACAAGGGCATCATGGTATAAAAGGCGCCCACAAAAAATCCGCCCACAAAACTGCCGACCAAGGCTAAGGGCGCGACCGTCAAAAGTTTAGGCATACTATAACGTTCAAATGGTCGCATCACCGGTTGCGGAATTTTAGTAATTGCAATCAACACCAACGACCAGAGCACCAAGACTGAACCAATCACAAACACACTATCTGGGCGCACATCCAGCATAAGAATAAACTGCCCTAAAGCAGTCGCCAAGAAAAAAATAATGGTATAAATGGCCAGCACACGTCCGCGCTCTTCGTGAGTACTTTTCTCATTCAACCAACTTTCCAAAACAATCAACAACGCATAAAAGGCAAAGCCCGCAATGAGACGTAAAACACCCCAAACATAAGGGTCAAACACCAACACATGCCCTAGAAATGAAATAACCATTAACGCAGAAAAGGCAGAGAAACTGCGTGCATGTCCGACGGTAACAATGAGTTTTTGACTAAAAATGGCAGCTAAAATTGCACCCAAAAAGAACGCGGCATTGATGAGACCAATACTGGATTCTGACAAGCCTTCCTGTTTTAAGAAAACACCAATATAGGTCATCAGCATACCGTAACCGGTGGCTAATAACGCAATCGCAAAAAATAACGATGAAATAGGAAGCAGTGTTTGCCTAAAAAGCATAGAAATGAACTCGGTTAGAACTCACAGATCGCAACGCAATCTTTGCTTGAGCTGCGATACTTTAGTGTGTGTTAAAACAAACGGGCAAAGCCGAACCCAATAAAGTCGGTGTCACTATTTTCAAGTCCACCACCGACATATACATCAAGCTGGGTATTTGCGTCTAATAAATAGGTTAACCCAGCATTTAAAATCATAACCGTATCTTCAGAATAAGTCAGCGGTGCATCGACAAACACTTCGGCATAACTACCAATTTGAGCAGAATGGCTAAGGCTGGTGCCCAGTGTCGCTTGTAGATTTAATTCGCGCTCACCTCGCCAGTAATCGGATTCAGCTTGCACAACACCAAATACTCCCCAATCCGGCTGCAAAGCTTTATCCCACAATAAGCCGCCCAAAAATCGAGTTTCGCTTAGATTATCCGAACCATCACCGGTAGGCAGATCCAGCTGAGCCAAAGCCGATAAGTTGTATTCTGAGGTAGAAGTTAAACGTTTTTTTAGCGCCAAGGTGACATCGCTTTGCGTGGAATCACCATCAAAAACTTGGTAACCCGCCCAAGCAATGCCCAACTCTAAACCTTCAGATAAACCGGTGCGCAAATTCAATAAAGGCGCGGTATGCAAGGTATTTGAATCCCACATATCCGCTTGATAACCTAGCTCAAGGTTTAACTGACCGGGCGACAAGGTATGGGTTCCAGTCGAAAACCCAGGACGATCCGCAACCACGCCTTCCGCTTGCACCCAAGCAGGAATTAAGAACACACAGATTATTTTAAAAAAACGGCTCATATTTGTTCCTTAAACACTATTCAACTAACACCATATTGTCACGATGAATTAGCGATTCATCGCCTTCATATCCCAATATTTCGAATATTTTATGACTTGATTGACGTAAAATTTTACGGGCTTCGTTATGATCATAATTGATTAAACCACGCGCGATTTCTCGCCCCATTTCATCCTGGCAAATCACCAACTCACCACGTTTAAACTGGCCTTCTACCTTGGTCACGCCAACCGGTAACAAGCTGCGACCATGCTGCATGACAACCTTAACGGCTCCTGCATCCAAAGTTAAATATCCGCGTGCCTGCAAGTGACCTGCAAGCCATTGTTTGCGCGCTTTCATGGGTTCTAAATCTGGAACTAATAACGTCCCGAGATTTTCAGCTGAAAATAAACGCGGCAGCACATTAGGCTCGCGCCCAGAAGCGATTAAGGTCGCAGTTCCAGAGCGTGCCGCACGTTTTGCCGCCATCACTTTGGTGTACATGCCCCCACGCCCTAACGCCCCGCCTTCTGGACTCGCCATAGCCTCAATGTCTTTACGACTGACTTGTGCCTGTTGAATGAGTTTCGCCTGCGGGTTTTCACGAGGGTTCGCATCATACAAACCTTGTTGATCGGTCAAAATGACCAATACATCCGCACCGATTAAGTTAGCCGTCAAAGCCGCTAAAGTGTCATTATCACCAAATCGAATTTCATCGGTTACCACCGTGTCATTTTCATTAATGATGGGAATCACACCATGTGAGACCAGGGTTTGAATAGTGTTACGCGCATTTAAATAACGTGCGCGATTAGATAAATCATCATGCGTCATCAAAATTTGCGCGGTATGCAAACCGCTTTTGGCGAACTCGGACTCATAGGCTTGCACCAGCCCCATTTGGCCAACCGCTGCCGCAGCTTGTAACTCATATAAAGCCGTAGGTCGAGTTTTCCAGCCCAAACGCTGCATACCCTCTGCGACCGCGCCCGATGAGACGATAATGATTTCAATGCCTTGCTCACGCAATTCAACCATCTGCGTCACCCACTTGGCCAATTCAGCTTGATTCAAGCCTGAACCATCATTGGTCAGCAAAGCGCTCCCTAATTTAATAACCCAACGTTTTGTTTTTGTTAAGGCTTGGCGATCCATGTTGATCTCACTCTTGCGCGTCTAAAGCTTTGGCTTTATTGGCGATTAATGTCCAAGAAATTTTTTGCATTAACTCATCCGTGCCAATACGTTCAACCGCTGAAATTCGATAGACCTCGCCCTTCCAGCCTAAGCGTTGGATAATATCATCACAGCGCTCATCCGCTTCTTCATCCAATAAAAGATCGGTTTTATTTAAAACCAACCAACGGTCTTTTCCAGCGAGTTCCTCACTAAACTTTTCGAGTTCTTTTTCAACGACACGCACCGCTTCAACCGGATCAGAACCATCCAGTGGTGCAATGTCTAACACATGCAACAATAAACCGGTACGCGACAAATGCTTGAGAAACTGCACACCTAAACCCGCACCTTCAGCCGCACCTTCAATTAATCCGGGAATATCGGCAATCACAAAACTATTTTCAGCCGACACTCGCACCACACCTAAGTTAGGGTAAAGCGTTGTAAATGGATAATCAGCGACTTTGGGACGCGCGGCAGATACCGCGCTAATCAAGCTGGATTTACCGGCATTAGGCAAACCTAGTAAACCAACATCGGCCAGCACTTTCATTTCTAACAATAATTCGCGAGCTTCGCCGTCTTCACCCAAAGTGTGTTGACGTGGGGTGCGGTTGGTTGAGCTCTTAAAGTGAATATTACCCAAGCCGTGACGTCCACCTTTCGCCACCAGCAATTCTTGACCATTTTCAGTCAAATCGCCAATTTGTTCTTGAGTGTTCAGATCCGTCACCATTGTGCCGATTGGTACATGAATCACTAAATCTTCACCGGCACGGCCGGTTTTTTGGTTGCCCATACCAGCTTGACCATTTTGCGCTTTAAAGCGTTTGGTAAAACGAAAGTCCACCAAGGTATTTAGGTTGGCATCCGCTACAAAAATAATGCTGCCGCCATCACCGCCATCACCGCCGTTGGGGCCACCAAACGGAATGTATTTTTCACGACGGAAACTAGCTATGCCGTTCCCGCCACGTCCAGCTTCAACAAAAATTTGCGCTTCATCTACAAACTGCATGGTTCACCAACCTAAATTAACCGATTATTATTTTTTCAAACAAAAACGCCCCGCACAGTTGTGTGCAGGGCGTTTTATTTTATCACGTGAACGGTCGAAACGATTAAGCAGTCTGCTCAACAATCTCAACGTAGGTACGCACTGGCTTACCCTTAGTCACGAATGCAACTTTACCGTCTGCTTTAGCAAACAAGGTATCGTCTTTACCACGACCAACGTTAACACCAGCATGGAACTTAGTGCCACGCTGACGAACAATGATGCTACCTGCTGAAACAGATTCGCCACCGAAACGCTTAACACCTAAGCGTTTGGCATTAGAATCGCGACCATTTCGTGTACTACCTGCGGCCTTCTTATGTGCCATGGTTCTATCTCCTGTAACAGGCCTTAACAACCAGGCCTGGTTCTAGTCTAAGTTTAAAACTTAAGCTGAAATACCTGTGATTTCAACTTCAGTATAGTTCTGGCGATGGCCTTGCTTAGAACGAGACTTGTTCTTACGACGACGGAATTTGATGATAGTCACTTTCTTGCCACGACCGTTACCAATAACAGTTGCCGCAACTTTTGCACCTTCAACAACAGGCGTGCCTAACTTAACAGACGCGCCTTCACCGACCATCAAGACCTCGTCAAATTCAACCTTGTCACCTTCATTAAGACCTAAAGTCTCAATGCGCAAAGTTTGACCTTGACGTACTCGATATTGCTTACCACCGGTTTTAATTACAGCATACATTTTTGTACATCTCCCGGATTGAAAATTCTGTTCATTTGGACGATTCGGATAATAGATCGAGTCATCGCTACAGTAAAGGCGGGATTATATAGAGTTTTATTTGCCAGGTCAAAGCAATTACACAAATATTTTATGTCTGCCAAAC
>NZ_DATCSL010000080.1:0-29242 GCF_036568485.1 Thiomicrospira sp. | reverse complement strand
GCAAAATTAGAACCATTCAGCCGACATACCAACTCGTAAGTTTGGATATTTGTCATTTTCCATGCTATTAAAGGCGGAATCGAACAATAGGTTTTGACCAAACAGAATCTCAGATTTTATTTTTCGGTAACCCAATAACGTCTGTGCGGGTTGATTTGATCGTTTGGCGGTTAATGGATCAATGTTTGGAATGGAGCAACGCGCACAAGGTTTAACGATTTTGAAACGCTGGTCGCCTATTTTGATTCCTTGTGCTTGGTCTTCGGCGTAAGCATCTGCTCCCGCAATCACTAAGTTTGGGCGAAAACGTGACATGCTTACTGGCGCGTCCAAACGTTGGTTTAAATCATCTAGCGAGGCTTGGGTGATTAATAACAACGGAAATCCATCAGCAAACGCCACCCCTTCGCCGCGCTTGGCGTATTTCAAATCGACTTGGCGAAAATGCGTGTCTGGAAACCAGACTAAACGCACCGGCTTTTCTAAAAAAGCACTTAGTTTGTCAGACGCTTCCGAATCCGCCAACCAGGCCTGGCAGTGGTCGTTCCAAACCTGTACTTTGATGATCTGTTGTCCGTTTGGAAACGCTACTTCAAACGCAGGTTGATCCGGTAATTGAAGCACCAGGCCTGGTGCTTTGCTTGTATCAGGCCTTGCTAAAGCTTGTGGTTCAAGTACGCTGATTAAACACATTTTTGGACAGGTTCGTTGGGTGACCATTTGCCCACTTGGATCAACCAGCATCCAGCGTCGATCATTCTGCAAACCAAACGGGTCTAAGTGCACTTCGTTGAGGCTTAAACCCTTGGCGGATTTGAGTGGATAACGCCAAATTTCACTTAAAAACAAATCAGCCTCCAAAGCAGGCCTGGCGTAAAGCTTGCATGTGAGCCAAGCCTTTTTCGCGTGCCAAGTCGATATTAGTTTGCGGAATGCTATCCGGGTCGGGATGATGCGCTAAAGCTTTTTCTAAACTGGCTTCTCGAATCAAATGAAGCATCGGATAAGGTGAACGGTTGGTGTAGTTGGCCGGATCGGATTCCGCTTCGCCTTCAAAACAATAGTCTGGATGGAAGCTAGCTAATTGGTATACGCCCTCATACCCTTGTTGCAACATTAAATCCTCCGCTAAGGCCACCAGGTCTAAATAATCTAAAAAACCCTCAAAGCCAACCGGTAGAATTAATAGGCTGGTTTCTATGTCCGGCTGTTGGTCAAGTCGCTGGCATTCCAACTTAACTTGAGTCAATACCGCTTCTATCGCAGAATCCATCTGCACGCCGTAATAGACTCGGCCTGCATCCACTTCACGTTTGGCAAACGGACAAAAGTTTAAGCCCACCACGACTTTTTCTACCCAACAGCGCGTGGCTTGGATAATTTGCTGTTCGGTTAGGGTTTCGCTCATATTAGGCTCCGTGGAAATGATCGTAAATTCGTTGGGCGATTTTGGCGCTCACACTGGGCACTTTTGCCAACTCAGATACGGCGGCATTTTTGACCTGATCCAACCCGCCAAAATGAGTTAATAAGGCTTTTCTGGTTTTGGGTCCGACACCTTCAATCGATTCTAAGCTGGATTTGGTTTGGGCTTTTTGACGGCGCGCGCGGTGGCCAGTAATCGCAAACCGATGGGCTTCGTCGCGGATGTGATTTATTAGGTGCAAAGCAATGTCGTCAGATTCGAGATCTATGCCTTCGTCTTGCTCTGGCGTATAAAGCACTTCTAAACCGGCTTTGCGCCCTTCGCCTTTCGCTACCGAAACCAATGGTACAGATTCTAATTCCAAGGTTTTTAACACATCAATCGCCTGACTTAATTGGCCTTTACCACCATCGACAATAATCAAATCCGGCAAGACTGCTGATTCGGCTTTTAAACGTTGGTAACGCCGCGTTAAAGCTTGATGCATGGCGGCGTAATCGTCACCGCCAGTAATGCCTTCGATATTAAATTTACGATATTGCTGAGTGACCGGTACGCCATCAATAAACACCACACAGCTGGCGACGGTTTGTTGTCCCATGGTATGACTAATATCAAAACACTCCATTCGCGCAGGCGGTTTAGCGAGCATCAGCGCTTCTTGCAAGGCGTTTAAACGATCTTGCTGAGTGGCTTTTTGGGTGAGATGTTGTTTAAGTGCGCTGTTGGCGTTGGTGAGCGCCAGTTGGATCAACCCTTTACTGGTGGATTGGCTGGCTTGTTTTATTTGCACGTTTTGCTGTTTTTTATCCGTTAGCCATTCCACCAACCAGGCCTGGTCGTCGGGTTTTTCGCTGGTTAATAAAGTTTTAGGAACCGGGTGGGTTTCATAATGTTGACTAATAAAAGCCGCCAACACCGCAGCAGTGGAAACCTGGCCTTTAGGGAAGTAGTTTTCGCTG
This sequence comes from Thiomicrospira sp., assembly GCF_036568485.1. Classification (GTDB taxonomy): domain Bacteria; phylum Pseudomonadota; class Gammaproteobacteria; order Thiomicrospirales; family Thiomicrospiraceae; genus Thiomicrospira. Next base: position 26,854 of record NZ_DATCSL010000080.1, on the reverse strand, counting down.
CCCCATAAATGCCCGCCTCGATACATCATCAAGGTCACACAAAGCTGATCCGCGACTTCGGCCACCGCCAATACATCCAAGTCTTGCGAACCGGGTTGATTGATTAAGTGCTGGCTCTGAATCGCGCGCAAGGCCGAAATTTGATCACGTAGTTGCGCCGCGCGTTCAAATTCCAATTGTTCGGAAGCTGAATCCATTTGAGAACCCAGCTCCTCGATCACATCAAAACTTTTGCCTTCTAGAAACATTAAGGTATGACGCACATCTTCGGCGTAATCGGTCGCACTGATTTTGCCGACACAAGGCCCAGAACAGCGTTTAATTTGATATTGCAAACAAGGGCGAGATCGATGATTAAACACGCTGTCGGCACACTGGCGAACCGGAAATATTTTCTGCAAAGCTTGCAAGGTTTGATGCACCGCACCCGCATTGGGGAAAGGGCCAAAATAACGCCCTACTTTACGTTTGGCACCACGGTGAAAACTTAAAGCAGGATATTCTTTCCCTGTAGAAACAAACACATAGGGGTAAGACTTATCATCACGAAACAAAACGTTATAACGAGGTGTTAGGCGTTTAATTAATGTGTTTTCGAGGATTAAAGCTTCTGATTCGGTGTCGGTCACCGTCACTTCTATGCGCGCGACCTGTTCAACCATGGCCTGAGTTTTAATGGCTTGCTGGTTTTTAACGAAGTAACTGGATACACGGCGTTTTAGGTTTTTGGCTTTACCTACATAAATCACCACACCCTGTGCATTCAACATTTGATACACACCCGGGCGCTCGGTTAAGTTAGCCAGAAACGCCTTTAAATCAAACTCAAAATCCTGCGACATCCATTATCCAAAGCGGTTAGAATTATAAAATTACATTATAGGCTATCTTGCTTCATTTGAAGGCAACAAGATCAAACCGCACCCGTTAAATTAGGACGCATGCATGGAACCAAATAACCCTTGGACATCTAATCCACCTGTTTCTCAAGATCCAACAAATTCAAGTCAAAATAAAGCAATGCCGGACTCTAATTCTGCATTAGACCGTTTGGCGAATGCGGCTGATGCTTACGTTAAACAAGAACGTTGGTCACGCCGCTGGACCAATGTTCTAAAAATGATGGTAGTGATCTATATTTTCATTTCACTGCTTATGTTTAGCGGGATTTTTAGTGACAAAGAAGCTAGCCAAGAGAGTGCGGAACATATCGCCTTAGTGAAGATTAACGGTTCTATCATGCCTAATGCGCCGACCAGTGCAGAAGCGCTTAAACCTGTGTTGCGAGACGCGTTTGAAGCCAAAAATTCACGTGCGGTTGTGTTATCCATGAACTCACCGGGTGGCAGCCCAGTCCAGTCGGCTTTGATTAACGACGAAATCACCCGCCTAAAGCTACTTCACAACAAACCGGTTTATGTAGTGGCTGAAGATTTATGTGCGTCTGGCTGTTATTACATTGCTGCAGCCGCTGATGAAATTTATGCCAACAAGGGTTCGATCATTGGCTCAATTGGCGTGCGTTTTGATACCTTTGGTTTTACGGAACTTATGCAAAAGATCGGTGTAGAAAATCGTTCGATGACTGCTGGTGAACACAAAAGCTTTATCAATCCATTTGGTGAAGAAGATGAGTCGGCCAAAGCATTTTTTCAAAAGCGCATTTTAGAACGCACCCATCAGCAATTTATTGATGTGGTCAAGCAAGGTCGTGGTGATCGTTTACAGGAAAATGAAGACTTATTTAGCGGTTTAGTTTGGCTGGGTGATGAAGCGGTTGAACTGGGCTTGATTGATGGTTTGGGTGACATTGGTTTCGTCGCACGTGACTTGGTAGGGATTTCACGCTTGCGCACTTATGAGCAAGAAAAAACCTTTATGGAACATTTGATGGGTGATTTAGTGTCGGAAACCGCACTTAAATTGAGCCAAACACTGAGTCATCAGTGGAAGTAAATCCAACAGAATCAAAGCTGGGTTAATTTCCAGCCCAGCTTTGATTTAACTCTACCTTCTCGTTAATCAATCCGCTTGTGCAATCACAAACGCGACCGCATGGTTTTTCTCATCGCTAATCGACAAACGCCAAGATTGAATACCTAATTTTTGTGCCGTTTGTAACGCGACGCCAGTCAACTCCACCAAGGGTTGCCCTAACTCGGTATGCCCAATGCTAATGTCATGAAAACTCACACCTTGCGATATGCCGGTTCCTAAGGCTTTACTAATCGCCTCTTTGGCCGCCCAGCGTTTGGCTAAAAAACGCTCAGGATAAGCTTTCTCCGCCAATTCGACTAACTCCGACACACTCAACAAACGTTCTGCAAAACGCGAACCTTGGCGACGCCAAAGTCCGGCAATGCGTTCAACGTCAACAATATCTGTACCCACGCCAATGACCATGCTTAATCCTGCAAATAGGCTTGCTGGCGAGCTTCGACCATCAAACGTTTCATTTCACGCACCGCTTCCGGCAGCCCTGAATAAATGGCTTGCGCAACAATCGCATGACCAATGTTCAGTTCTTCGATCACTTTAATTGCAGCGATGGCTTGTACATTATGATAATGCAATCCGTGACCGGCATTTACCACTAGGCCTAAGCTATGGGCTAATTCAGCGGCTTTACGAATGCGTTGTAACTCCGCTTCAACTTCAGCTGGTTTGCTCAGTTCAGCGTAGGTTCCGGTATGCAATTCAATCACCGGTGCGCCTACCGCTTTGGCGGCACGAATCTGGGTTTCGTCTGGATCAATAAATAACGAAACACGACAACCGGCGGCTTTTAAACGCGCGCAGGCTTGGGTCATCCAATCCTGTTGTCCGGCGACATCCAGGCCGCCTTCGGTGGTGAGCTCTTCACGTTTTTCCGGCACCAAACACACATCTTCGGGTTGGGTTTTACAGGCAATCGTTAGCATTTCTTCGGTGACGGCCATTTCTAGGTTTACTTTGGTTTGATAACACTCCATTAAACGATAAACATCGGCATCTTGAATATGACGACGGTCTTCGCGCAAATGCAGTGTAATGCTATCCGCCCCCGCCATTTCCGCATCTAGCGCCGCTTTAATCGGGTCTGGATAACGTGTGCCACGTGCTTGACGAAGTGTGGCAACGTGATCAATGTTTAATCCTAGAAAAATTGGGTTCATCATGGCTTTACCTTAAGTAACGTGAATTAAGTACGAAAATAAATATTATTGGTTTAAAACGACTTAAACAATTGGCGAGTCGCCAAGGGTTTGGGGCCTAAATGCGGATGTAACACTCGACGCATTAATTGTTTCCAGCTGGGTAGACAATCTTTACAAAATTCTTTTTTCGCCAGCTTAATCAGACACTCCCCCGGAATACTCCACTCAGTCGAGTTGGCATAGTTGGGGTGCAAGGCGATGAAACCTAACTCAGGCCGGTAAGTATAGGAAGTCGAATCTAATATAGGCTGGCTTTGATGGTCTTGTATCAAATCCAGCTCGTAACCCAGCTCAGATAATAACGCCAACTCAAACTCACGTAAGCACCAGGCCTGGTGGTCTCGGTTGTCGGCTTGCTGCAGTAATTGTAAGGTCTGTTGGTAATGTAAAAATAACGCTTCCATCGGCGCACAGGTTTGCAGTAACCGATACAACAACTCATTTAGGTACAAGCCACATAAACTGGCTTCACCCTTTAAGCCGATGGATACACCATGCGGCTCAAATCCTTGTGGGTGAATCCATTCACTTACCTGGTTTTCAGCGCCCCGCCACTGTATTTGCAAAGCCTGGAAAGGTTGCAACCAGGCCTGCTTTTGCACTGCAGCTTTGCCACCAGATCGCACCCCACGCACCGTTGCGTTTAATTTACCAAACTCGGGTGTGAACAGGGTTAACATCACGCTGGTTTCACGATAAGGTCGACTGTGTAAAACAAACGCCGGTTGCTGATAAATCATGGATAAGCACCCGCGATTTCAGATTTAATCGTAAATAGAATCGGTATAACCCAAGCTGGCTAAAGCGCGATCATCATCTGACCAGTTTTCTTTTACTTTTACCCAAAGTTCAAGATGCACTCGGTTTTCGAGTAGCGCAATCATGTCTTTGCGCGCTTCGGTGCCCATTTGTTTAATCTTCTCGCCTTTGTCGCCAATAATAATGCGTTTTTGGCCTTCGCGTTCTACCAGAATACGCGCGTTGATTTCCCAACGGCCCGTTTCTGGGTCTTGCTCAAAGCGTTCGATTTCGACCGTTGCGCCATAAGGCACTTCGTCACCCAAACTACGCATCAGTTTTTCACGCACAATTTCTGAGATTAAAAACTTGGTGGAACGATCCGTAATATAGTCTTCTGGGAAAATCGCGTGCTGATTTGGTAAGGCATTTACGACTTCTTTTTGAATCAGATCTAAGCCGCTTTTTTTAAACGCCGATACCGGTATAACGGTATGGAAATCCACCTTACCGTTTAAACTTTGCAGATAAGGCAGTAAGTCGGTTTTATTTTTAAACTTGTCCACTTTATTAACCAATAACACAACCGGTGCTTCAACACCGCGTAATTGATCAGCGACCGCTTGGTCTTCTTTGGTCCAGCGACCCGCTTCGACCACAAATAAAATCACGTCCACCCCAGAAAACGCACTTTTAGCGGTGCGATTCATATAGCGGTTAATCGACTTTTGACCGCCTAGATGCATACCCGGCGTGTCGACATATACAATTTGGTGATCTGGTGCGGTATAAATACCGTGAATACGATGACGCGTGGTTTGAGGTTTATGTGAAGTAATGCTTAACTTTTGACCTAAAAGCTCATTCATTAAGGTTGATTTACCCACGTTAGGGCGACCGATGACCGCCGCAAAACCGGCTTTAAAATGTTCCGAGTTGATCGGAGTTTCGGGCGTTGTTGTATGTTGCTCTGTCATATCAGACTCGTTATTTAATGTTGTTGGCGTCTTTGGTGCGCTCATAATTCGCCCAGAGCTTCAAGCGCATACTCTGCCGCCTGCTGCTCGGCTTTTCGCCGACTCGTATCGGTGGCTTCAAACTTGGTGTTAAGTTTAGACACATAACAAGCCACGGTAAAATGTTGGGCGTGTGCTGCACCATTTACACTAATAATACTGTATTCCGGCAAGGGTTCTTGGCGTGACTGCAACCACTCTTGCAAACGGGTTTTTGGATCTTTACCGACTTTTTTGGGATCTAATGCCTGCAAACGCTTTGCATAGATACGCTGAACAAAACCGCGACAGGCATCTAAACCGCCGTCTTTATAAATCGCCGCTATAATCGCTTCAACTGAGTCAGCAATAATCGAGTCACGTCGGTAACCACCACTTTTTAGCTCGCCCGGCCCCAAACTCAGATAAAGACTTAAATCGTATTCACGCCCAATTTCAGCTAGAGTTTCACCCTTAACTAAATGCGCGCGAATACGGCTTAAATCGCCTTCCGGCAACTTGGTAAACTGGTGAAACAAGATATCGGCGACCATAAAATTGACCAAACTGTCGCCCAAAAACTCAAGCCGCTCGTTATTTTTCGCCCCCAAGCTTCGATGAGTTAACGCTAAATTTAACCAACTTGAGTCGCTAAACTGATAGCCAAGCTTGTTGGATAACTCTTTGAGCTTGGCTTCTCTTTCAACATCCAAAGGCATTAGTTAATCCCCTTACCAATGCGATTAAAATGAATGCCATCATCCCAATTCATCCAAATACCAAACGCGCGACCCTTTAAGTTCTCATCCGGCACAAACCCCCAACTACGGCTGTCGGCGCTGTGGTCGCGATTATCCCCCATCGCAAAATAATGCCCTTCCGGTACGACAACAGTCGTTAAGGTTTGTCCGCTACGATCTGGATCAATCAAAATCTCATGTGTTAAATCATCCGTTAGCTGTTCTTTAAGCAATACCGCACCCGTCATTACCGAACCAGAATCTATTCCGACATAACGACCAATCGGCGTTTGATCCGCTAACTGACCATTAACATAAAGTTTTTTATCAACATAGCTGATTTCATCACCTGGCAGACCCACGATCCGCTTAATGTAATCCACGTTGGGATCAAGTGGATAACGGAAAACGACGACATCACCTCGCTCAGGTTCACCCAATGGTATCAGTTTATTCTGAATTACTGGCAACCGAATGCCATAAGCAAACTTGTTAACGACAATGAAATCGCCAATTTCAAGAGTCGGATACATGGAGCCAGATGGAATGCGGAAAGGTTCGATAATAAATGATCGCAAAACTAACACGATTAAAAACACCGGAAATAAAGAGCGCGAATATTCAATCAACATTGGCTCTTTTTGGGTGGTAGCTGACTCTAAACGTTTTTGACGCCAGACCAGTTTATCAACAAAGACGATCACCCCGGTCACCGCCGTAATAATGACCAAAATTAATTCAAAGTTCACTTATCCGATCCTCCGGTATTGAGTATGGCCATAAAGGCTTCTTGTGGCAGTTCAACGCGCCCGATGGTTTTCATGCGTTTCTTGCCTTCTTTTTGCTTCTCTAACAGTTTCTTTTTACGTGATACATCACCACCATAACACTTGGCTAATACGTTTTTACGCATGGCTTTGACATTGGTGCGGCCAATAATTTTACCGCCAATCGCGGCCTGAATCGCGACTTCAAACATTTGACGCGGAATAATATCTTTCAACTTTTCAATCATTTCTTTACCACGTGAAGCCGCGACTGAACGGTGGGTAATCATCGCCAAGGCATCGACCGGTTCGCCGTTGATCAAAAAATCAACGCGCACCAAGTCATCGGCCTGAAAACGCTTAAACTCATAGTCCATCGAGGCATAACCACGACTGGTGGATTTTAGACGATCAAAGAAATCCAGTACGACTTCATTCATCGGCATTTCAAAACTGATGGAAATCTGATTACCGGCATAACTCATGTTTTTTTGTACGCCACGTTTTTCGATGCAAAGCTTCATCACCGCACCGATATGCTCTTGCGGCACCAAAATATTGGCTTGAATAATCGGCTCACGAATTTCTTCAATCAAACTGACTTCTGGCAATTCAGATGGGTTGTCAATTTTGAGGATTTCGCCCTTCTTGGTTTTTAATTCATAAACTACCGTAGGCGCGGTGCTGATCAAGTCCAAGTTATATTCACGCTCTAAACGTTCTTGAACGATTTCCATATGTAGCATCCCCAAGAAACCACAGCGGAAACCAAAGCCTAACGCCTCAGAGGTTTCGGGTTCAAAATGCAGGGCGGCATCATTTAAGCGCAGCTTACGCAAGGCTTCACGTAAGTTTTCATAGTCTTCTGAGCTGATCGGAAATAAGCCTGCAAATACGCGAGGTTGTACAGGTTTAAAACCAGGCATACGTTCTTTAGCCGGGTTTTTAGCATCGGTTAGGGTATCGCCTACTGGCGCGCCATCAATATCCTTAATACCGGCAACCACATACCCTACTTCGCCCGCACTTAATGAATCTCGTGGCGTGCGTTTCGGTGTAAAAATCCCGACATCACCCACTTCGTGGTCTTCGCCTGTCGACATCACGCGCATTTTCATTTTTTTGCTAATTTTACCGTCTAATACACGTACTAATGAAACCACACCTAAGTAGCTGTCGAACCATGAGTCAATAATAAGGGCTTTTAATGGGCCATCTAAATCACCCACTGGAGCCGGCACACGCGCCACAATTTGTTCTAAAGTTTCTTTAATACCAATACCGGCTTTCGCACTGGCGTTAATCGCCTCATCTGCTTCGATACCGATAATTTCTTCAATTTCAGCTTTTACACGTTCGGGTTCGGCCGCTGGTAAGTCGATTTTATTCAGTACCGGAATCACTTCCAGGCCTTGTTCAATCGCAGTATAGCAATTCGCCACTGTTTGGGCTTCAACGCCTTGTGAGGCGTCCACCACCAATAGTGCCCCTTCACAAGCCGCAAGTGATCTCGATACTTCGTATGAGAAATCCACATGTCCCGGTGTATCAATGAAATTTAACTGATAAGTATTGCCATCGTCTGATGGAAACTGCAAAGTCACACTCTGGGCTTTAATCGTAATACCACGTTCACGTTCAATATCCATGGAGTCTAAAACTTGCATTTCCATTTCACGGTCTGTCAAGCCACCACAGAGGTGAATAAAACGATCGGCAATCGTTGATTTTCCGTGATCAATATGCGCAATAATTGAGAAATTACGAATATGTTTTATTGGTTGTGACATGCATACTCCAAAAACAGCCAGGTGTCGGATCAAATAATTCAAAAAAATAACAAGAAAAAAGGGTGCATCCGCACCCTTTTAAAGATTGTATCGTGTTCTGTTTTAGTCCACAGAGCGACACAAGGGCCGCTCGACTTTAAAATTGCGTGTATTTTACGCTAATTCTAAGACTCGCACCAGATAGATGCGGACTAATCCATAACCAAAGCTAAAAAGATTGAACGACCGCCTCGTACAACCCTGACCGGCATAGATTGGCCTTTTTTAGCATTGGACAAAACGGCATCGACATCTTTCACACTTCGAATCGGTTGGAAGTTAATACTCACCAACACATCGCCTTCTAAAATGCCATTTTTCTTAGCCAATCCATCCCCCACTTCGGCTACACCGACACCAAAGGGTAAATTTAAACGCTTAAGATCTTCATCACTAATTTCTTCTAACTGGGCATCTAACTTGGTACTGCGCGTCACGCCGGCTTTTTGGGGCAGGCCCGCCTGACTCGAATCGTCCAGCGCGGCTAAAGTAGTGGTTAAGGTCATACGCTTACCTTGACGCAATATCACAATTTCAACTACTTCGCCTAAAGGCGTAATACCCACTGCTGGTGGTAAATCAGTCGACTTTTCAATCACGGTACCATTGAAGCTTAAAATAATATCCCCCGATTCTAAGCCGGCCTTTTCTGCTGGCGTGTCTGGATAAGCTTGCGCTACCAAAGCCCCTTGTGGTTTTTCCATATCAAAAGAACGCGCTAAGTCACTCGTAACTTCTTGCACTTGCACACCCAAGAATCCACGCTCGACTTTACCGGTATTTTTTAGCTGGTCGACCACGTTCATCGCAATTTCTATCGGAATCGCGAATGACAAACCCATAAAACCGCCGCTCTGCGTAAAGATCTGGGCATTAATGCCAATCACTTCGCCATCAAGGTTAATCAGTGGGCCACCAGAGTTACCTGGGTTAATCGCGACGTCGGTTTGAATAAAGGGTACATAAGTGTCATCCGGCAGACTGCGCCCCTTAGCACTCACAATGCCTGCTGTGACGGTGTAATCCAACCCGAAAGGCGCACCAATGGCTAACACCCATTCGCCGACCTTTAAGTCTTCACTGCTCCCAGTGCGAACTACAGGCAAATCATCCGCCGAGACTTTAAGCAAAGCGACATCGGTACGTGGATCACTCCCTACCACTTCGGCTTTGTATTCCTGGCGATCATTTAATCTAACGGTGACTTGATCAGCTTCGGCTATCACATGGTGATTGGTCAAAATATAACCATCTTCACTGATAATAAAGCCCGAACCGACCGATTGAGAACGACGCTCAGGCCCTCGGTTGCCTCGCTCTGGGTCCATACCAAAAAAATGTCTTAAAAAATCATCCGGCAAGCCACGAAATTGGGGAGGCAGAGCTTCACGCCCAGAGCTCGCTTCAGTGCGTGTAGTACTAATATTCACAACTGCTTGATAATTTTGATCGACCAGTTGGGTAAAATCAGGTAAGCCGGCTGGATTGGCAAGACTTAAGGCTGGTATGGCTAACACAACCCAGGCAAACCAACTAAGTGTTTGTTTTTTCATATTTTACTCTCTTCTCCGTTTAGCATTTTGTTCAAAACAACACGCACCAATTTAGGTTGTAAAGGATGATGGTAATGTTTGACCCATCCCCAAGCGACGACTAACCCCACTAAACTACCGCTAATGGCGGCCATGTCTCCAGCATCCGGCCAGAATAATAAGGCCAATAAAGCCCCTGCAAACATACCGACCAAGGGTAATCCATAGGCCATAAAAGCTTGATGAATCAAGCTGTGCCCTTCTAACGCCAACTCAACCTGATCACCAGGCCTGGCATTGATATGATTTGGCAGTTTAAGCAAGGGTTGGCTGCTCATGGAAAACAAACGAGCTAAAGTACTCGTCCCACAGGTTTGTTCGGACTGACAGCCACCACAACCGGATTCTCGCTGGGTTCGGATATAAGCATAATGCTCTGATACCTCTTCTACTCGGCCATAAGCCACTAAGGTTTCACTTGAATGCATTTCTTTCCTTTGATCGCTGTTAAAGCGCGCTTATCAAGCCTAAATGTTAAAACAATATGCTACTATTAGTCGAATTATTCAAGGGTAAAGCGAGTTTTTTGTGTCAAACCATAATCTCAAGACCGATGTTTTAATCATTGGTAGCGGCATAGCCGGTTTATCACTGGCTTTAAAGCTCGCTCGTAAACACAATGTCATTGTACTGGCTAAGTCCTCCTTATCAGAAGGCAGCACCATGTACGCGCAAGGCGGCATTGCCGCTGTATTGGATCCATTTGATTCAGTTGATGCCCATATTAACGATACACTCAATGCGGGAGCAGGATTATGCGACCCGCAAGCTGTTAGATATGTCGCCGAAAATGCCTCAAAATCAATTGAAGAATTAATCACTCTAGGCGTCCCTTTCAGCCCAGCGGAAAGCCAAGCGGATTATCCCTTCCACCTAACACAAGAAGGTGGCCACAGTCACCGCCGTATTATTCACGCGGCTGATCATACGGGACACTCTGTTTTATCAACCTTGATCAAACGGGTAAAAGAACACCCTAATATCAAACTTTTGCCTAACCACATGACGGTCGACCTAGTTACCAGTGAAGACAAAACCCGCTGTGTGGGGGCATATGTATTAAACAAACAAAGCCGCAATATTTACAGCATTCAAGCTCCTTTTACCGTTTTAGCAACTGGCGGAGCAAGTAAAGCCTACCTTTATACTAGCAACCCCGATACCTCGACAGGAGATGGTATTGCGATGGCTTGGCGTGCTGGTTGCCGTGTCGGTAACTTGGAGTTTAATCAATTCCATCCAACCTGCTTATTTCATCCGCAAGATCGCTCTTTTCTCATCAGTGAAGCGGTGCGCGGTGAAGGTGGCATTTTACGCTTGCCAAATGGCGAGGCCTTTATGGCGAAATACGATGAACGAGCCGACTTAGCGCCACGTGATATTGTGGCCAGAGCGATTGATCAAGAAATGAAAGTTCACGGCATTGATTGTGTGTTTTTAGATATTACTCACAAACCTAAAGACTTTTTAAAACAGCATTTCCCTACGATTTATGGCCGCTGCAAAAAACTCGGCATTGATATCAGCAAACAACCAATTCCAGTAGTACCGGCTGCCCATTATACATGCGGCGGCATCGTCACCAATTTAAAGGGCGAAACCGATATTGCAGGACTATACGCCATTGGTGAAACAGCTTTTACTGGCTTACATGGTGCCAACCGCTTGGCCAGCAACTCTTTATTAGAAGGTTTAGTATTTGCCGAAGCCGCACGCCAGAGCATTGAAGCCATTAACATTGAGAACCTGGTCCAACCCGACCAGATTCCTGATTGGGACAGCAGTCGAGTCAGCGAAGCACGAGAGCGGATTTTAGTCGCTCACGACTGGGACGAATTAAGACGTGTAATGTGGGATTATGTTGGTATCGTTCGAACAGACAAACGTCTAAAACGTGCCGCACAACGTATTCGTAACTTGCAAAATGAAATTGCTGAGTTTTATTATCAGCACACGCTGGATAGCGATTTGCTTGAATTGCGTAATTTGGTCTTGGTTTCACAGTTGATGGTCACCAGCGCACAAAAACGCAAAGAAAGCCGAGGTTTACACTACAACCTAGACTATCCTAAAACCAAAAGCCGCTCCAAACCGACTATTTTGAAGCCTTTAAAAAGAAAAACCCAAGCGAAATAACTTGGGTTTTAAAAATCAAACACGAATGGTTCAGCTTTAACCGTTGCCTCGAATGGTGTGTGCATCGGCCGCTTCAATATCTTCGATAAGACCTTCACTCGCTAATTTATCGATATCAATCACAATTACCATGCGGCCTTTTTTAGCGGTGCCTTCTTGCTGATCTTTTTGCGGCGCACTGGAATTAAACACGGTCGTTAAACCTAAAATAAACTGGCTATCGATCGAAGCCGAAATATCCGGCGCCGCCTGTAAATTGGCTAAATCAAATTGCTGAACGTCCGAAACCGAGTCCACCACCAAGCCCATAATCCGTTCGCCCTGGTTAGTCAACACATGCACTACCACAACGACTGTGGTGACATCATAAGACACTTTCAGTTTAAACTTTTCACGCAAATCAATGATCGGCACAATCGTACCGCGTAAATCAACCACGCCTTTTACATAACTGGGCACATTCGGCAATGGATCCGGATTTTCCCAGCCGCGAATTTCTTGTACACGCAGAATTTCTACGGCGTATTCTTCTTTACCTAACTCAAAGGTTAAAAATTCTTTCTTATTTGTGGTCACCAGTTACTCCCAGTGTTGACTTATTTAGAAGCTAATATAGTCGCTAATATACTGGGCTACCCATAAAATTTCAATCAGATTCCGACATGCACCATTTAACCTAGCAGCATACTAGGGTATGATTTCAGGCCCAAACCATCAGGATTCGAAAGGAATAACCGTCATGAATAATTTATGGCACGATTTTTTGACCGAACAAAAAGCCCAATTTGATGACACTGGCGCCGTTAGTCAGTTTGAATTTCCCGAATTAGAGCGTGTACTTATCAAGCATGGTCCAGTCATGACCAGCTTGGCGCATCAAGCTTTAATACGCGTATCAGGTGAAGAAGCCCAAGCTTTTTTACAAGGTCAACTGAGTAATGACATCACCCAAGTGAACGAAGAATCCGCGCAGTTTTCTTCTTATAACGATCCGCAAGGCCAAGTGTTAGCTTTATTTTTGATCTTTATGCACGATGGCGACTATTTCCTAAGTTTTGACGGCTCATTACGCGAACCGATTCTAAAACGTTTACAAATGTTTGTGATGCGCTCCAAGGTGACCTTAGAAGAGATTTCAAATTCTTGGGTGCGTTTTGGTTTTGCCGGTCAGTTTGCCGACTTAGATATTCAGCGTCGCTTAGATACCAAAATCAAAAAAGAGTTTGCTTCCACTACGTCCAAAGAACCTGGCTTAGAATCCGTTCGAATTGTTAAAGTGCCCGGCCCTTTTCATCGTTACGAATTATTTGCACCGGCTGAACAAGCGATTGAAGCTTGGCGCAAATTGCGCTCAAATGGCGATGTCACCAATAGCTACGACTGGCGTTTGCTTAACATTGCTTCTGGTTTAGCTGAAGTGACCGCCGCCAATAGCGGAAAACACATAGCACAATTTCTTAACCTAGACAAAACTCAGGTAATCAACTTTAAGAAAGGTTGCTTCCCTGGACAAGAAATCATTGCGCGTTTGCATTATCGTGGCAAAGCCGCCAAACGTATGTTGCGTTTGCATCTAGATGAAGTCGTTGAGTTGAACAGCGGCGATGTGTTAGAAGTGATAGATTCAAACGAAAAGGTTCACAAGCTGGATGTGGTGTTATCCAACCCGGATATTTTTGAAGGCACGTTATGCTTGGTTATCGGCAGTTTACGTGCACTGGAAAAAGTCGAAGGCGACCTACACACACTAACAGGCGGATTGGTTAAAATCGAACCACTGCCTTATTTAATCACTGACGAAGATTAATCCTATCAACCACCAGGCCTGGTTGTTCTCCTCATACCAGGCCTGGTGCTTTCTAAAAGCGCTATTTTAGATTTAAGGCTTGGCGTAAACTCTTTGGCAAAACCAATACTCGCTTAGCACGTGTAATCGCCACATAAATCACATTTAAACCTTCGCGAAAACTCGGTTGTTTTGAGTCCGGCCATTCAAAATCCGACGCCAACACCACTTGATCAAACCCCAGCCCTTTTGCTTTATGCACCGTGCTTATAAACACATGCGCTTGCGCCGCATACGGAAACGCATTTTTACCTAACTGTTGAATTTTATTGAGGGTTTGCTCTTTATGGGTTTCGACAAATTTAATAATCGTTTTCCACTCTGACTTGTTGAGCTCCTCAGCCACCTCACTAAACTCTTGCCATGAGCCAAATAGACTTAACTCGGGCGACCTTGGCGCTTTTCGATCTCCCTGATATAAGCCATAGGCAGATGCAATTAAACGCGTAATCTGTTCCAGACCGCCATTAATACTGTAAGGAATGCCACGAGTTAAACAAAACTCTGCAACTTCAAACACTTTGGCATTAGTTCGACACATGACCGCGTAAGGCTGGTGTTTATCAAACCCCTGGTTAATTGGAAGATCTTGTCCTAAGCCGACAATTTTGCGGTTTTCCGTCACCTTTTGCAGTAATCGATTGGCCAGCTCTGAGATATGTTCGCCAAACCGAAAGGAATGCGTCAACGCATATTCTTTTAGGTCTAAGCCTTCCATGGTATTCACGGCATTTCGCCAAGCGTAAATTTCTTGATGTCGATCACCCACTAGGATTTTCTGGCAGGCCTGGTGGCGCATAATCGCCTGTAAAACCGGATTAGTATCTTGGGCTTCATCCAGCAAAATAACATCATAAGCCAGCTTTGGTTGGCGTAATTGAAACGCTTTAAGATAGGCATCGTGCGTCATTGCACAATCACAAGCCGGATCGAGCATGTTGTCGGCGAGCTGCTGGGTTATTTCGATAAGCTGCGCCACAAACAACGCCAGTTCTTGAGGACGCGCCGATTTCCCCCAATGCATCACTGCTTCGGGAATATGCGCTTCCATTACACGCAAATCGGCTGAGTTGAAATACTGAGCAAGGGTTTCACCAATCGCAATATTCACCTGAAAACGCGATCGACGAAACGGTCGCCAATGTTCAGGTTTACCAGAATGGATTTCTAAGTCTTGATAGGGTAAAAACGCGCCGCCGCGTTGAAGTTTATCTTTATAGCTAGGCTGAGACGCCATCATAAAACGATAAGCCAAACTGTGCGCCGTGCGACATTCGACCCAGTTAGGGAAAAGCTGACGTGCCTCATCGGCAATCGCTTTGTTAAACGCCAAATACAAAATGCGCTTATAAGTCAGATGCTCCGCCACACCTTTAAGGGTAGTGGTTTTTGATGCCCCTGCAAAGGCTGGCACTTTAAAGCTCTCGCCTCGTAAGGCGGCATCAATAATCAAGACCTGTTCCGGCGTGGCTTTATGTGGCCCAATTTGATAACCAGCGTTCATCCCAACATCGCATTTTCTATAAGGCTGCCCATTATGCGAACCACCTGTTATAAACGCAAGGGTTAAACAAAATTAAAGGCCACACAGCAAAAGCACCAGGCCTGATGCTATTCGAACTGTGTTTTATTTGGCCAGCGTAACGAACCAAAGATCATGCCAATAATGGCGGCAAAGAAACCAATAAAATGCGCTGGCAAACTCTCTTCTAGTGATGGAACCAACAACTCTAAAGCCAGCCAAACAATCACACCCAGCGTTATCCCTAAATAGGCACCTGCTGAACTCGCTCGTTTCCAGTAAAGTCCCGCTACCAAAGGTACAAACGCCACCACCAAGGTAATCTTGTAAGCATTCTCCACCATTTTATGAATCGACGTTTCTTGCTCTAAAGACCAAAGGGTGTAAATCGCGACCAATAAAGCAAACGCGACCACCACGCCGCGTGTCATCATTAATAAATAACGATCACTTAAGCCCGTAACAAAGCCTTTTAAAATGTTCTCAGAAATAATCACCGATGGCGCTAACATAGTCGCTGATGCGGTCGACATAATCACCGATAAAAGCGCGCCATAAAAAATCACCTGGGCAAATAATGGTAAATGTTGTTTAACCAACTGAGGCAACACTTGTTGACTATCCAGTTGCATATAATGGTTAACTAGGTCTGGATTAATTAAATAAGCCGAATAACCCAAAAAAATAGGCACGGCCGCAAACAATAAATACAACACACCACCGCCAACCGTGGCCCAAACCGCCACGTTTTCATTTTTAGAGGTGTTGGCTCGCTGAAACACATCTTGCTGAGCGAGTGATCCTAAACCCATCGTGAGCAACGCAGACATAAAAGCCAACATCGCAATGGCATTTAAATCCGGCAAAAAGTTAAACTTTTCAGCCTGAGCCGCATGTTCAATCACCGGCGCCACCCCACCTGTCATACCAGACAAATACCAAGCGATAAACAACAAACCCAACACAATCACAATCATTTGTACGAACGTGGTGACCGCCACCGACCACATACCACCAAATAAGGTGTAAATTAATACCACCGATGTACCTAACAAAATACCGTGAAATTGGCTAATGTAACCATCTGACAAGACATTAAACACAATACCTAATGCCATAATTTGAGCCGACACCCAACCTAAATAAGAAATCGCAATCGCAATCGAGGCAACCAACTCGGTTCGACGGTCAAAACGCACCCGGTAAAAATCACCCAATGTGAGTAAGTTCATTCGATACAGCTTGCGCGCTAAAAACAAACCAAACAAGATTAGGCATAAGGCCGCACCAAACGGATCAGCGATTAACGAACCTAAATCCCCTTCTAAAAACTCAGCCGGAATACCCAATACCGTCTCGGCACCAAACCAGGTAGCAAAGACCATGGCGGTCACCACCCAAATTGGTAAGCTTCGACCTGCGGATACATAATCACCCATGTTTTTAACTTTTGTGGCCGCATAGAGCCCTAAGCCAATCGAAGCTAACAAGTATAAAAATGTAAAGCTAATTAACATTGAAGGAGTCCTTCTTAAAAAGTGCTTGGATCAGAGCCATTTGGTCACTGTAAAAAATCGAAATATAGCAGACAACGTTCAAAACGAATAGCGGTTTTTAAACGCAGGGTATAAAAAAACCCTGTTAAGTAAACTTAACAGGGTTTCTATATATGGTGGGTCGTGTGCGACTCGAACGCACGACCAATTGGTTAAAAGCCAACTGCTCTACCAACTGAGCTAACGACCCTCGTTGATATGCGGCGTATTATACAGAGCTGGCGCGGCTTGGCAAGCTTTTTGGCGAATTTTTTTTGATTTTTTTAGAAGACTTAATTCGGTTAATCGAGCGCTAAACCATAAAGCTCGCTTAAGCCTATGAAACTTAATCGTTTATTAATCCGAAAATGAAAAACCCGAAGTTAAACTTTAACTATAACGTGTAGGATCAGGCACTCCGGCTTCAGCAAACCCTTGTTGACGCAAACGACAAGAATCACATTTGCCACAAGCTCGCCCTGCTGGATCCGCTTGATAACATGACACCGTAAGCGAATAATCCACACCCAGTTTCATACCCATATGAATGATCTGAGCTTTACTTAAGCTCATCAATGGCGTTTCAATCTTAATTAAATGACCTTCAACTGCCGTTTTGGTCGCTAGATTCGCCATCTTCTCAAACGCGGCGATATATTCAGGACGACAGTCTGGGTAACCTGAATAGTCGACCGAGTTAACACCAATAAAAATATGTTGAGCTTCCAACACCTCAGCGAGACCAAGGGCATAGGACAAAAATACCGTATTACGCGCTGGCACATAGGTCACTGGAATATCTGACCCCACCCCATTCACTGGTACATCAATTTTATTATCGGTTAATGCAGAACCGCCAATCGCAGCCATATTCATTTGCATGACACGGTGCGTTTTAGCACCATATTGGGCGGCAAGTCGTTCGGCCGCTTGCAACTCAACCTGGTGGCGCTGACCATAGTCAAAACTCAAGGTGTGACATTCATAACCATGCGCATGGGCATGTGCCAGTACCGTTACTGAGTCCAAACCACCCGACAACAAAACGACAGCTCGCTCATGACCCATATTAATTACCTGAATTAAAGCGCTCTAAACGACGCACAGCACTCTTAGCTGAACGTGATTCTGGCGCTTGTTCTACCAGTTTTTCGTATAACTGTTTAGCCTCGTCAAGGCGGTTAAGCCCGACCAAACTGTCAGCGCCTCGCAACATCGCATCTTCAACTTTATTGCTGTTCGCATGCTGCTTTAACACGGTATCAAATGCAGCATAAGCGTTGGCAAAATCCTGCTTAATTAAATAAGCTTCACCCAACCAATAATGACCATTGCTAGCTAGGCTCGATTCAGGAAAGTCTTTAACGAATTGCTTTAAAGCTTGAATGGATTCGTCATATTTGCCTTCTCTTAACAAGTTAAAAGCTTTATCGTAAGCTGACTTGGCATTAGCTGTGTTTTGCGAAGCTTCATTGCTTACAACGGGTGTGGTCGTCGCCGATTCTGTTTTCGTAGAGACAACCGCTGAGCCCACTTGCGGTGTTAATTCCGCTGACACGTTTTGTTTGGGTAGGGTTTCAAGCTTATTCAGACGTTCATCCATTTCCTCATAAGATTGAGACAGTTTAGACTCTAAGGTTTGAACCTGACGCACTAAACGATCTACTTGATCGTAAAGTGACTGAATCTCGCGCTGCTGATCATTCATACGTTGAGAATGTTGCAGCAATACTGGATTGCTTGATATGCGCTCTAAGCGCTCAACACGCTGCTCAAGGCTCTGAGCAAAACTGGTCGAACTGAATAGGACCAAAGCCACAAAGCCGGCTTGGATAAATTTCACTTGATGCTTAAATTCTTGCATGATGATCACTTTAAACCTTAATTAAAACGTAATTCTACACGACGGTTTTTATCCCAAGCCGACTCATCATGACCTAACTCAGCTGGTTGCTCTTCACCAAAGCTAATAACCGTAATACGATCACTATTTACACCATATAACATCATGACTTCCGCTGCTGATTTCGCACGCTTCTCACCTAATGCTAGATTATAAGAAGGGCTGCCACGTTCATCCGTGTGGCCTTCTAAACTAAGCAACAATCTTGGGTTTTCTAACATTTGATTGGCATAATATTTCAACGTTTGCATCGAATCCTCATCAATCGCAAACTGATCATAACCAAAGTAAATAACAGGAGAAAATTCTCGAATCGCTTCATCGGCTAAAAGATCACCAATTTCTCCTTGTATCAAGGTTTCACCCTCTAAACCCTGCGAGTCGCTTAAAGACAAAACTTCTACACCTTCATCCGCTGATTGTTGATTTCGATCTAACAAGCCCGCATCGCTTGTACGTCGATCATCGGTTGATGCTCCATCCACACCGGGCATGGTAGTACAAGCCGTTAAAGAGCCCAGCAACAATCCCGTCAACACTATCTTAGTTAAGCGCATTTGTTTCAATCCTTTTTTAAATACAAGTTCATTGAATTTTGATTATTTGTTTGGTTGTACACGATAAGGCCCCCACGCAGGCTCTCTTACCTGCCCGTCCTCGACACTCAAAATTTGCGAAGCGCGTCCATCAACCGAAACGACCGCCAACTGACCTTTATTATTGCGGTTCATTGCATACACAATCATATCGCTATTAGGTGCAAAACTTGGCGACTCGCCTAAAAAAGCATCGGTTAACACATTAAACTCATTGGTATATAAATCTAATAAGCCGACATTAAAACCATTATTAGAATGTACCATGGCTAAATAACGGCCATTTGGTGATGTCTCGGGGTTAGCATTGTAATTACCCTGAAATGAAATGCGGGTCACATTACCGGAATCTAGCTCCATTTTAAATATTTGAGGCTGACCGCGACGGTCCGAATTAAAGTAAAGCGACTTACCATCTATCGACCACGCGGCTTCGGTTTCGATTGCCCAATGACGTGTTACTTTACGTAACGCCTTGGTTTGCAAATTCATAATAAAAACATCCGCATTGCCATCTTTTGACAAAGTAATCGCCAAACTCTTACCATCCGGAGACCAACTGGGGGCGCTATTAATGCCTGGGAAATCGGCCAAAACTTCTCTATTTGAGCCATCCAAGTTTTGTACGACAACATTTGAACGTCCAGTCTCAAATGAGACATACGCCAATTTACGGCCATCGGGTGACCAACTTGGCGACATGATCGGCATTTTTGATCGCAACAAGGGTTGCGGGTTATGCCCATCAGAATCTGAAACTTCTAGAGTGTAATGCCGTTCATCTCCACGAACTTTCATCGTCACATAAGCCAAACGTGTGTTAAACGCACCAGGAATTCCGGTTAGCTCAAGGTATATTTCATCCGACATTTGGTGCGCCACCTGACGCAATTGCTGGCGCGGCACATCACGCCAACGCTTACCAATCACCTGCTTACGTCGCAACACATCAACCAAACGCATTTCAACATCATAAAGGCCATTTGGGCGCGGTGTTATATGCCCCATAATCAAGTGATCAACGTCTTTAGAGCGCCACTGTTCAAATATGATATCTTCAACTTGGGTCGGTCTAGAGGGTAAGACATTTTTATCCAAAGGCGAAAAACGGCCACTACGACGCAAGTTATGACTCACAATAGCGGAAATATCTTCAGGAATGCTAGTCGAACCCTCAACTTGAAAGGGTATGACCGCAATGGGTAGCGCATTTTCATAACCTTCGCTGATTTCAATCACTAGATTGGCCTGAACAACATGGGGTATCAGTCCCAAGCTAAAAAATAACAAGGTTATAAGTGACTTTTTGATCTGAAATACTGATTTCATAATTAACCTGGTAAGTTTTAAGGTTTAAAAACAAAGCGTATATTACGCTCGAATAGTTCTTCTACTGGCGGCTTAGGCAAAGGCTGTGCTCTTAATACCGCACTTTCGGCCGCTTGTTTAAACTGGTCAGTGGCTTGAGCGTTGCAATTCTCAGTTTTTACACTCGACACATTGCCATTTGGCGTTTGGGTAATAACCAACTCGCACTGAGCCTGTTCTGAAATATTCGCGGGCGTACGCCAATTTTCACGCACTTTTGCCGAAATAGACGAAATATAGGTTTCTCGTAAGCTCAATAACTCACGTTGACGCGCCGCTTCACGCTGTTTAGCGGCCTCTTCTTCTGCTAGTTTTTTAACCAAGGCCTCTTGCTCCAATTGCTCACGCATTAAGCGTGCCGCTAAAGCTTCCGCCTCCAGTTGGCGTTTTTGGGCTTCTTTTTGTTTAACTTCTTCAGTAATTGCCTGTTGACGAGCACGTTCTTTTTCAGCTTGAATTTGTGCTTCTCGCTGTAATGCTTCCAACTCCTTCAAACGCTGTTCTTCAGCCTGACGCTGTTTAGCGGCGGCCTGGGCAATTTCTCGTGCCTGCTGTTCAGCTTGTTGACGACGAAGTTCCGCTTCTTGCGCTACTTTACGAGCTTGCTCGGCTTGACGCTTCGCTTCGGCGGCACGCTGGCGCTCCGCCTCTTGACGTTGACGTTCAATATCGGCTTGACGACGTGCTTCTTCTGCTAAGCGCGTTTCAGCTTCTTGGTCACGACGCAATTCGGCTAAACGTTGTTCATTACGTCTCGCTTCAGCCGCTAAACGTTCCTGCTCTTTGCGACGTGCCTCTTGTTCAGCCTTTATACGCTCAACTTGCTGCTGAACAACTTGCTGGTCAACTGCAAAGGTTTGCAGCGGCTCATTTTGCACCACTTCATTAATTTCAGTTTGTCCATCAGACGACATATTAATTTTTAACGCATCAGTTTGCTTAAACCAATTATTGGTAATCAACACGCCTAAGGTTAAATGCAGAACAACCGCTAACGAAACAGCAATCGGATGACGTTTAACGAATAAAATCATTGTCGCTCCTCTGGCTGTGTAATCAGTGAAACGTTTGGTACGCCATTGTTTTTCAGCACAACAAACAAATGCACGACCCGACCGTAAGGTGCTTCGCGATCACCCTGCAAATAAACCGGTAAGCGTTCATCAATCTGTGTACGCGCCACGACTTCAGCCACCAAGCCCTCCACTTCAGACTGCGTTAATACTACGTCTGGAGCTTCACTGGTTTTATACTGGCCGTCTTTTGTAATCGTAATCACAAACGGAGTGACTGGCTTCACGCTGTCGGCCGATTCTTTCACTTCTGGCGCTTGGGGTAACTCAACCGTCACGGCCTGCTGCACAATGGGAGCGGTCACCATAAAAATAATCAACAAAACCAAGGTGACATCAATATAAGGCACCACGTTGATTTCAGCCATTAAACGCCGCTTATCACGCGCAGTTCGAAATCCTTGCTGCATAACCCTTCCCTTGCCTCTACTGAGTTTCTAAACTCGATTTAATCAGTAATTTATTTAGACGATACATGTGCTTGACGCTGTAAGATCGTTAAAAACTCCTCAGCAAAGCTTTCATAACGACTCAATAACTTATCGACTTTATTGGTTAAGTTATTATAAAAAATAACCGCCGGAATCGCGGCAAACAAGCCAATACCGGTGGCTAACAGCGCCTCTGCAATCCCGGGTGCAACCGCTGATAAAGTCGCATTTGGCGTATCACCCAACCCTTGGAAAGCGTGCATTACGCCAACAACCGTACCAAACAAACCAATATAAGGGGCAGAAGATCCGACTGTGGCAAGAATTGATAAACGATTTTCTAGCTTATCGACTTCTTTGTTAAACGCGATACGCATGGTGCGCTGAGAGGCTGATACCAAGTCAGAAGCTTCTTTTACACCTTGGTTCTTTAAACGAACAAACTCCTGAAAACCAGCTTCGAAAATGGCGTGCAGTCCTCGAGTGTTATCACCGTAAGCGCCCATATTGTTATACATGCGGCTTAAATCTTCAGACTCCCAAAAATCATCTTGAAATTGTTTAACCAATGAATTTGCTTTATGAACTTCGTAAGATTTGGCCAACGCCACCGACCAAGCCAATAATGACATAAAAACCAATATAGCCATGACCGCTTGCACAATAGGGCTCGCCATAACGACTAAATCTAGCATCGACTGATCGTACATCTGTATTATTCCTTTTCTGTGTAATCTAAACCTAAGTGTTCGTATGCGCGCTTAGTCGCAATACGTCCCCTTGGAGTTCTTATTAAAAATCCTTGTTGAACCAAAAATGGTTCGATGACATCTTCAATCGTGCCACGCTCTTCGCCTACCGAGGTCGCCATACTGTCTATTCCGACCGGGCCACCATCAAAATGGCCAATAATCGTTTCGAGTAAACGACGGTCCATTTTATCGAGTCCTAACAGGTCAACTTCAAGCAAATTTAATGCCGCATTCGCGATTTTTTGATCTATCACGCCGCGACCTTCCACCTGAGCAAAGTCTCGCACTCGTCGTAATAAACGATTGGCAATTCGTGGCGTGCCTCTTGAGCGCTGCGCAACTTCACGTGCGCCTAATTCATCTGACTGAATGCCTAAAATATTGGCCGATCGAGTCACAATTTGCGTGAGCTCATCAACCGAATAAAATTCCAAACGTTGTACGATACCAAAACGATCACGCAAGGGCGATGTCAATAAACCCGCACGCGTTGTAGCACCCACTAAAGTAAAAGGCGGCAAATCAATCTTTACACTGTGCGCTGCTGGGCCTTCACCGATTAAAATATCCAGTTGGAAATCTTCCATCGCCGGATACAAAATTTCTTCCACAATCGGGCTTAAACGGTGAATTTCATCCACAAACAACACATCATTTGGCTCTAAACGTGTCAAAATCGCAGCTAAATCACCCGGCTTATCTAATACTGGACCCGATGTTTGACGCAAAGTCGCGCCCATTTCTTGCGCCACAATATTCGCTAAGGTGGTTTTACCCAGGCCTGGTGGCCCGTAAAGCAATACGTGATCTAAATGTTCCTGACGCATTTTGGCCGCGTTTATAAACATACTTAACTGTTCGCGCACCGTCACTTGACCAATATAGTCCTGCATAATTTGCGGGCGAATTTTGGGCAGCACGTATAAATCGTCATCCTGCTCCTGATTGCCGATTATGCGATCAGTTTCGATCATATTTTCACCTGTTGTAATGCCCGTTTAATCAGGACTTCTAAACTCAGTCCTTCTTCATAGACACTTTTAATAAGTGTCTCAGCTTGAGATTCTTTGTACCCCAAGGATACCAAAGCGGATACCGCAGAATGTGAATGTGATGTGACGACCAGGCCTGGTGCTGATTTGTCGGTTTTATTGGTTTGAATATTCGCCATTTGCCAATTTTTTAAACGATCGCGCATTTCAATAACAAGGCGTTCGGCAGTCTTCTTGCCAATGCCCGGCACCTTTGATAAAGCGGCAGTATTAGCGGCATTCACATGCGCACAAAACTCCTCGACCGATTGGCTAGATAAAATCCCTAGCGCCATTTTGGCACCAATACCACTGACTTTAATTAACTCTCGAAACAAGGCACGCTCTTGCTCGGTGACAAAGCCAAACAACAGCATGGCATCTTCGCGCACATGCATGTGGGTTAAAATCTGCACTTCTGAACCCAATTCTTTTAATGCATAAAAGCTCGACATGGGCGCTTCGACTTCATAACCCACACCTTGTACATCAATCACCAATAATGGCGGTTGTTTAACCACTAGCTGGCCGCGTAAAAATCCGATCATGCTGAGTATCTCTGTATCATTCTACTGCTCACATTTATGCGATTAACTAAAGTGGGTGCCTTTTGATAGGCTTTGTGGATCAATACCCAGGCTTAAATAACGGTCATGACACAAGGCACAAGCTAATGCATCCGCCGCATCTTCTTGCGGCACCTCGGTTAAACGTAACAGTTGTTTAACCATAAATTGCACCGCTTCTTTACCCGCGTGACCTTGCCCCACAATCGTGCTTTTAATTTGCGTGGGTGTGTATTCAATAATAGGGATATTTTTAATTGCCGCGGCACACAAAATGACGCCGCGTGCTTGGCCCAATTTGATCGCCGAGTTGGGATTTTTATGCACAAAGACTTTTTCGATTGCCATCATAGATGGCTGATATTGATCAATCAATTGACCGACTGATTCGAATATATTTTTTAACCTTTCTGCGCCACTGAATTTTTCGACTCGGATCACACCACTGACAACATAAGTTGGATGATATCGACCGGACTCAATTAAACCAAATCCAGTTTTACGTGACCCCGGATCGATACCTAATATGCGCTGGGTAACTTTCAAGCCTGCGCTCATGTTTAATCGGCGGCCATTAATTGCGCCATAACTTCGTCCGACAATTCCATATTGCTATAGACTCGCTGCACATCGTCCAAATCTTCAAGCATATCAATCAGCTCCATCACTTTTTGAGCGTCCTCAAAGTCTAAAGCTACCTTAATATCTGATTCCATGTGCACATCCGCTTCACTGGGTTCATAACCGGCTTTAACTAAAGCATCTGTAACGGTATGAAAATCTTCCGCTGGCGTAACAACATCCACACTGCTGTCATCATTAACAATCACATCATCCGCACCGGCCTCAATCGCCGCTTCCATCACAGACTCTTCATCTAAGCCTGGTTCAAAACTGATGACGCCTTGCTTATTAAACATATAAGAGACCGAACCATCTGTGCCCAGATTGCCGCCTTTTTTACTAAAGGCATGACGCACTTCTGACACGGTGCGATTGCGATTATCCGTTAAACAATCTACCATCACCGCCACGCCAGCTGGGGCGTAACCTTCATAACGAATTTCTTCGTAATCATCGCCTTCTTGATTACCCGCACCGCGGGCAATGGCTTTATCAATCGTGTCACGTTTCATGTTTTCGCGTAAAGCTTTATCGACGGCGGCACGTAAACGCGGATTATCTTCAGGGTAAGGCCCGCCGGCTTTCGCCGCCACTACTAGTTCACGAATCAGCTTGGTAAACACCTTACCTTTTTTAGCGTCTTGGCGAGCTTTACGGTGTTTAATGTTTGCCCATTTACTATGTCCAGCCATGCTTCCCTCTTAATTTTTTTGATTAACCAAACCGATTTGACGCGAGAAGGTCAGCATTTTATCCAAAGACCCTAAGGCTTTTTGACGAATCGATTCGTCAATTTCAATCGTTTGATCCAGTTTCTCTAAACTATCCGCTAAATTCTGTAGGCCGTTCATTGCCATCCACGGACAATGTGCACAACTGATGCACTGGGTGGTTTTTGAGTCAGTCGGTGCCACAATTAATTTTTTGTGTGGCGCGAGTTGGCGCATCTTATAAAAAATGCCGTGATCTGTTGCCACAATAAAGGTTTCATCCGGCAGAGTTTGCACCGCATTAATTAAAACCTTCGTTGAACCGACCACATCCGCCAAGGCCACCACCGCTTCAGATGATTCAGGATGCACCAATAATTTGGCTTCAGGGTGTTCGCGTTTTAATTGCTCAAGTTCGAAGGCTTTAAACTCATCATGAACAATACAATGCCCCATCCAACGCAGCATCTCTATACCAGTTTCTTTTTCGATCCAGTTACCCAGGTGCTGATCCGGTGCCCAGATAATTTTCTCGCCTTTGGCTTTAAGATGGTTCACTATCTGCAACGCATTACCCGATGTCACCACCCAATCGGCAATCGCTTTGACCGCCACACTGGTGTTGGCATACACCACCACCGTATGATCCGGATGTTGCGCACAAAACGCGGCAAATTCCTCCGCCGGACAACCGACATCTAAAGAGCAGGTTGCATTAAGGTCCGGCATGATTACGGTCTTTTCCGGACTCAATAGCTTAGAGGTTTCACCCATAAACCGCACACCACACACCACCAATACATCCGCATCTGACTGCGCACCAAAGTTGGCCATTTCCAACGAATCCGCCACTATGCCGCCGGTTTCTTCCGCCAAGGCTTGAAGATCGGCATCGACATAATA
>NZ_DATCSL010000079.1:0-2983 GCF_036568485.1 Thiomicrospira sp. | reverse complement strand
GCGCCAATCGAGTGCCGACAGCGGTTCGTCCATGCATAATAGTTTGGGTGACATTAATAATGCCCGCGCAATCGCCACGCGCTGTTTTTCGCCGCCGGATAAAAAGGTGACCTCTCGATCCAGTTTGTCGGCGATGCCAACCCGTTGCACAATCTTGTCAAAGTCGGCTTGGGGGTGATTTTTGGGCAAACGATTTACGCCGTACATCAGGTTTTGGCGCACAGTCATGTGCGGAAATAGGGCGGCATCTTGAAACACAAAACCCAGATGACGCGCTGGAGTCGGTAGACGTTTATCGCCGTCTTGCCACTTTTCGCCATCAACAACTAAGTGTCCGCGAGTACGTTTATCTAATCCGGCTATCGCCCGCAGTAGTGTGCTTTTGCCGCTACCGGAACGACCAAATAATACGGTCACGTCGTTAAGTGGCAAACTGAATTCGCCGGAGTTTAATTGAAAGCCGCCAAGGTCAAGTTGGAGATGGCCTGTTATGGTGTGCTTGGTTGTCATAAATTTATCCTACCTTTACGCCAAAACGACGGTTTAAGCCGTACACCAGCATGAGCACAAATAACGAAAACACCAACATCATGCCCGATAAAATATGCGCTTGGGTGTATTCCATTGCTTCTACATGGTCGAAAATATCAATCGACACCATGCGGGTTTCGCCCGGAATATTGCCGCCCACCATTAATACCACCCCAAATTCGCCAACCGTGTGGGCGAAGGTGAGCGTGGCGGCGACCAAGAACCCGCGCTGAGATAAGGGTACGACAATGGTAAAAAACCGATCCAATACATTGGCGCGCAGTGTGGCGGCGGCATCCAGTAAACGATGCGGAATCGCTTCAAACGCGTGCATCAAAGGTTGAACCGCAAAGGGTAACGAATAAAATACCGAGCCAATCACCAGGCCTGTTTTGCTAAACGTGAGCTGACCTTCAAAACCAAAAAAACGTAAAAACTCAGTCACCGGCCCGGTCGGATTCATTGCAATTAAAAGATAAAACCCCAACACGGTCGGCGGTAAAACCAACGGCAAAGCTACCAAGGCTTCGAGGATGATTTTTTTGGACGATTGCATCTGCGCCATCCACCAGGCCAGCGGCGTGCCGATGAGAATGAGGATGATCGTGGTATAAGTGGCGACTTCTAATGTTAGCCAAATCGGCTGAAAATCGACCGCGGTACCGAAGAGTTCAATCATGTTTATGTCCGTTTTTTTTACTGCGGCAAGTTATAGCCGTATCTTTGGATAATTTCAATCGCTTTGGGGGATTTGATATATTGCATAAAGGTTTTTGCGGTTTGGTTGTTTTCACCGCGTTTAGTGATAATGGCGGCTTGGTTAATTGGCTTGTAATCACTTTGTGGTACTTCCCAGTATTCGCCATTTTTATAGGCCGGACTGGCTGGATCAACCACCTGCGACTTGGCGACAAAACCGATTTCCGCATTTTTGGTGGCGACATATTGAAATGCATGCGCAATGCTTTCGCCGTTAACCAGTTTTGATTTCACTTGGTTGTACAACCCCACTTTCTTTAAAAAGACTTCAGCCTGTGTGCCATAAGGTGCCGTTTTGGGGTTAGCGATGGCTAAATGGCGGAAGTTCGCCTCTTTCAAAATTTGTATCGCGTTATTCGCGACCGGCAGGCTCGGGCTATAAAGCACTAAAACGCCTTGCGCATAAACAAAATAAGAGTCTTTAACGGCCAGGTTTTCGGCAATCGAGCGTTGCGGCGAAGATTCATTAGCGGCAAAAAATAAATCAAATGGTGCGCCGTTTCTGATTTGCGCAAATAACTTGCCAGTGGGCCCGAATGAAAACCGAATTGTGTGGCCAGTGTCTTGGGTAAAGGCTTCGCCAATTTCTTCTATGGTTTTGGTAAAGTTGGCGGCCACAGCGACGGTGACTTGGGCGGCGTGGGCGAGGTTGGTGGTGGCTAAGCAAAGCACCAGGCCTGGTAGTAAAGTTTTAAGGTTCATTATTCTATCCTTAATCAAAAATAAAAAGCCAATCGATAGATACCAAGGGCTATATCGCTTGGGCTTAAAAAACCCGTTGGCACGGGCTGACAGATAAAGCGTTTGTTTTGTTAACTAATCATCCACGCCGATTAAAACATGCGAAGCCTTAATCAAAGCGCAAATGGGTTCGCCCTCGGCGAGTTTTAACTCCTCCAATGCACTGTGGGTGATAATCGACGATAAGGTGTTGCCGCCTTGTAATTCCACCACCACTTCGACATTTACTGGGCCTTGGGTAATACGGCTGACGTGGCCGCATAAAAAATTACGTGCACTAATCAGGCCTTTAGCTTGTTGTTTGGCTAACACCACCCAGCTGGCTTTCACTAATGCCCACGCCGTCACGCCAGGTTTTAAGCCCATGCGAGCCACACTGTCGGTGGTTACGGTAGCAACAATGCGGTCATCGCCTTGCAGTTTTAACACGACTTCGGCATTTACTTCGCCAGTTTTGATGTTTTCAACCGTGCCGTAGAAACTATTGCGTGCGCTGGTTTGCATTTTGATTCTCCGCATTAAAGGCAAAATGTCGGCATCGGTGTGGTCGAGTGATGCCATCCACCTGGTTTGCATCGCTGATAAACGTTCATGCATAGTGACAATTTGCAGACCGGTTTGAGTGAGGGTTGCGCCGCCGCCACCTTTGCCGCCATGCTGACGATTCACCAGCGGTTTGCCGGCTAAGTTGTTCATGATTTCAACCGCGTCCCACGCGGCTTTATAGGTCATGCCGACTTGTTTAGCAGCTTGCGATACGCTGCCGGTAGCATTGATGGCTTGCAATAAATGCAAGCGGCGCGGACTGATTTCGCCGTCGCCTAAATGCACATGCCAAGGGGCAAAAAATTCGGGTTGAGTTGGGGTTTGATTCATCAACTACTACTTAAGTAAATATCGTTGAAGCGAAATATACTCAAGTAATTCTTGCTTGTCAAACTCTTTTCACCAC
>NZ_DATCSL010000078.1:0-3827 GCF_036568485.1 Thiomicrospira sp. | reverse complement strand
GCAACCTGAAACTCTTGTTTTAGCTGTTGTATCTTTTGCTCGACCGCTTGCGTTGACTCAATCGCAGGGGTGAGAAAGGGGGCGGCTAAACCGCAAACACAGCCGCCCATTATAACCGATTTAACCATGTCAATACCATTACGAATGCCACCGCTGGCAAAGAACTTGGCTTGGCCTTGGTAAGGACGCGCCAGTTGCAGGGCTTGGGGCGTGGTGATTCCCCAGTCTTGAAATAACACGCCTAGATCAGATTGGGCGCGATGAGCCTCAATTCGGCTCCAAGATGTACCGCCACGCCCAGCTAAATCAAAATACTCGATACCAGCATCTAAGCCCAGTTTAATGTCGGCGGGTGATAAACCACAACCCACTTCTTTTAATACAATCGGTACCGTTAGTTTTTGTGCAAGTTGGTGAATTTTGTCTGCGAGGCCAGAAAAGTTTCGATCACCCTCAGGTTGAATCAGCTCTTGCAGCGGATTAAGGTGCAGAATCAAGGCGTCGGCTTGCAAAATATCTACCGCAGCGCGAGCTTCATCCACTCCAAAACCCGTGTTGAGCTGCACGGCTCCCAAATTGGCCAATATTGGAATACTGGGCGCATATTGGCGCAGATCAAAACTTTTACGTGCATTTGAGTCTTGAATCATCGCACGTTGCGAGCCGACGGCTAAAGCCACTTGTTGGGCTTCAGCGGCTTGAGCTAAATGTCGATTGATATTGACGAGGTTATCCGCGCCACCGCCGGTCATAGATGAAATCAGTAACGGAAAACTTAACGTTTTTCCCAGAAGTTGGGTGGAAGAATCGAGTTGATTAAAGTCGAGTTCGGGTAAAGCACGATGGTTTAGTTGAATCGCATCAAAACCGGACTGGGCGCGCTCAATTTCTCGATCCTGTAGCAGGTGATCGATGTGATCTTGTTTGCGCTGGGTAATGTTATGCGGCTCGGTCACGAGACTAACGTTCCAGTTTTAAGTGAGCAGCCATGAGTTCGCCAGGGTTGGTTTGGGCTGCTAATAAGGAGAGTTCGCCACATAAAGCCGTTGCGCCGGCAATACAAGCTAAGCGTCGAGCATTGTCCCCTGGTTGGGCTTGTGCATCGGTACAGCCAAGTTGCTCTAAGTTGGTCTGCACAAAGTCGAGCCCTTTGCCATTACCTACCGTGCCGACAATTAAGTTGGGCAGGGTGGTGGAAAAATACAAGTCGCCTTCCGGTGTGACTTCGGCATGATTAATAGCTTGTGAGCCTTCGACAATATTAGCCGCATCTTGACCGGTAGCCAAATAAAAGCCCAATAACATGTTGGCGACATGGGCGTTCGCCGTGCGTAAACCACCGGATACAATCGAGCCGATTAAGTCTTTCTTAATATGTAAATCAACCAAGGCTTGCGGGGTAGTTTTTAAAAATCGGCTGCATAGTTTGGCCGGAATCGTGGTTTCGCACACCACGTTTTTGCCACGCCCCAAAATGCCGTTCACCGCCGACACTTTTTTATCAGTGCAATAGTTGGCGGAAATAGAAACATATTCCAATTGGCTGTATTCCGCCAAAATCCACGGAATTAAGGTGTCGGCGGCTTGCGTTGCCATATTGTGGCCAGACGCATCGCCGGTGGTGAATTCCAAGCGTAAATAAATCAAGTTACCAATAATTTGGCTGTGAATATCAATCAGTTTGGCGAATCGACTGGATTGGCTGACTTGAGTTTGCATCTCATCTTGGCGCGCTTTTAAAGCTTGTAAACAACGTAAAGCTTCACCCGCGTGAGGCGCTTGTAACAATATCGAGCGCGTCATGCGTTCATCCACTAACGTAACGCGAATACCACCGGCATGCGCGGTGGTGCGTGCGCCGCGTGCCACAGAAGGCCATAAAGGGGTTTCATAGGTAGCCATTGGCACCATTAAGTCATCCACAGTCACATCACCGATTAGCTTAAATGGGCCAACCGATTGCATCGGAATCTGGGCAAATTGAGAGGTCTGATTAGTCATGCGCGCCATTATAAACGAGAAACGTGAAAATACATAAAAACCCGCTGAGAAAGCAGACATTACAAAACGGAGTTTATGAGGGAGTGAAGAGGTGTGAAACCACCAGGCCTGGTATGAGCACCAGGCCTGGTGGTTGAGACTTTATGGTGTCATAACTAATTGAATTGTGAAGAACACGCCTGCTGCGAGCAAGGCGGTAGCCGGTACGGTGATCACCCAAGCCGCGATCACTTTTAGCATGATCGAGCGTTTAACCAATTCTTCACGATAAACCTTCTTAAGACCTTTACGTTCTTTTTTGGTTAGGTGAGCATTGTTATCCAAGGCGTCGTTTTTCAAGTCTTGTAACATACGACCCTTTTCAGCCAAAGAGGCTTTATCAAAACGACGGATAAAGGCTTCCACAATCGCGCGATCTTTGCCTTTGTGGTGGTCTTCGATTTTCTGGATCATACGTTTATAGTTGGCTTTTAGGTATTCACGTAAGAAGCCGACCCCAAAAATGGCGCCAATCGTAACGTGCGTGGTGCTCACGGGTAATCCCAACTGCGAAGCCAAGATAACGGTTAAAGCCGCCGCCATTGCAATACTATAAGCACGCATTTGGTCGATATCGGTAATTTCGGTACCGACGGTGCGAATTAATTTAGGCCCATAAAGTGCCAAACCAATCGCAATACCCAAGGCACCAACCAACATGATCCAAAGAGGAATGGCCGCTTTACCATGGATTTCTGAACCCACAAGCGCATCGTTAATTGCGGCTAAAGGCCCAACGGCATTGGCGACATCGTTTGAACCGTGTGCGAAGCTTAATAAAGCGGCTGCAAAGATAAGCGGAATGGTAAACATTTTGTTTACGCCATCTTTGCTATTGGCATTCACTTTGGAAGCACGATCAACGATTGGTCGAGTAATAAAGTATACGATTAATGCCACCACAACACCGACGCCAACCGCACCCATAAAGCTTACCGGCATGACTTTTTTCAGGCCTTTCATCATTAAGTAAGTACCAAAAGCCCAGCCCATTAGAGCTAAAAGCCAAGGAACCATGCGGCGGGAGGCATCCATCATGTCTGACTTGTAGGTGATAGTGCGTTTGATGACATAAAGTAAAATGGCGGCAATCGTACCACCCAGTACTGGCGAAACCACCCAGCTGGCCACAATTTGTCCAACTGTATCCCAGTTTACAATCGCCCAACCTGCGGCCGCAATACCACCGCCTAATACGCCACCAATAATCGAGTGGGTGGTCGAAACGGGGGCGCCTAAAGCGGTGGCTAGGTTTAACCATAAGGCCGCGGCTAATAAGGCCGCCATCATAAGCCATACAAAGGTTTGCGCATCGGCAATGTCATCGGGGCTAATAATGCCGCCCTTAATGGTCGTAACGACGCTGCCACCGGCGATAATTGCACCAGCGGCTTCAAATACGGCTGCTATGGCAATCGCGGTGGTTAAGGTCATGGCTTTCGAACCCACCGCGGGGCCAACGTTGTTGGCGACATCGTTTGCGCCGATGTTCATGGCCATGTAACCACCGATCATCGCGGCGATAACTAAGGTAATGCTAATGTGGCCGTAATTGACGTAGGTAAACAGGATGACGCCGACTATAAATAACAACGCGAATCCAAATCGGAATAACTCGCTTCGACTACGTTTACTGGCTTCTTCTATGGTTTGAATGTTTTTCAGTTCCATGCTTTTGGCTTCCTGTTTATCATCAAATTACAACAAATTAGATAAAATTATATGGATCGATTTGCGCGGATTGTAACATTTCTTTTATAAAGCTGTCATAAAACTGCTTGATGGCG
>NZ_DATCSL010000077.1:0-71684 GCF_036568485.1 Thiomicrospira sp. | reverse complement strand
CGCACGCCCTATTCGCGCCGAGGTGATGGTCGAGCGGTACTGCGTTCGGTCATTCGCGAATACTTAGCGTCCGAAGCTTTGCACGCTTTAGGTGTGCCGACCACGCGTGCTTTAGCGATTGTGAGCGGCGACGAACAAGTTTGGCGCGAAGCCCTCGAACCGCGCGCGATGATGATTCGTGTTAGCGGAACCCATATTCGGTTTGGTCATTTTGAATGGGCCGCCAGCCAAAGCCCACAACACAGCCAAATCCTGGCCGACTATGTGATCCAACACCACTATCCAGAGTGCGCATCCGAACCAAATCCCTATGAAAGTCTGCTTAAATTGATCTTACAGCGCACCGCACGCATGATTGCCCACTGGCAAGCGGTCGGCTTTAATCACGGCGTGATGAACACCGACAACATGTCAATCCTCGGCGAAACCTTCGACTTTGGCCCCTACGCCTTTTTTGACGATTTTAAGATCGGTTATATTTGCAACCACACCGACACCGGCGGGCGTTATGCTTATAACGAACAACCCAATGTCGGGCTCTGGAACAGTCAAGTATTAGCCCAAGCGTTTGAACCGCTGATCGAATCGGTTGAAGTCCGTCAAAACTGCCTTAACGATTATGTCGAAGCCTACAATCAACATTACCTAAACTTAATGCGCGCAAAACTGGGATTACAAACCGAGCAACCAAAAGACAAATTATTGGTTGCCGATTTATTGATTTGTTTGGATAAACATAAAGTCGACTTTCATGTCTTTATGCGCAGTTTGGCAAACCTAGACCAGCCACATGATATTTGGCCCAGCAGTGACGACTACCAGGCCTGGTTGATGGATTACAAACAAAGATTAAAGCAAGAAACCCTGTCCGAATCCGAAAGAAAAGAGTTGATTTTAAAAACCAATCCGGCCCTAGTGTTACGCAACTACATCGCCCAACACATCATCGAACAAGCCGAAAACGGCGACCGAGAAATCGTTGACACCTGGCGCCAATGGCTCGCCTCCCCTTTTACCGAAAACCCCGAATGGCAGCAATGGACGCAACCCCCACATGCACACCTAAAAGGCCAAAGACTAAGCTGTTCCTCCTAATTCACCAGGTCTGGTGTTAGGCTTTAAGCTTACTTAATAACTTCTGATGCAATCCACCGAAGCTACCGTTTGACATAATCACCACTTGGTCGCCGGGTTGGAGTTCTTTGGCTAGAATGTCTAGCAAGGCATCATAGCTATTTTCGACTTTTACGGTTTGGCTAAAGGACTCAACTGGTAGCGGCCAGTTCCAGGCTGGGTCTATAAACGCATACACGGCATCGGCATCTATAAAGACTTGTGGCAAGGTGTCTTTATGCACGCCAAGTCGCATGGTATTTGACCTCGGTTCAAATACCGCGATTAAACGACCAGGCCTGGTGCTTTGGTTCATTTGTTTTTTTAGGCCTTGCAGGGTTAAGCGTATTGCGGTGGGATGGTGCGCAAAGTCGTCATAAATGGTGATGCCGTTTGCTTCGCCGACTTTGCTCATGCGGCGTTGCACACCTTTAAATTGACACAAGCCTTCTGTGGCTTCTAGCACTGGCACACCGGCATGTACCGACGCGGCAATCGCGCTTAAGGCGTTTTGTACATTGTGCAATCCAGTCATGCTCCAATGCACTTGACCGACTAACTTGCCTTGAAAAAACACGCTAAAAGATGAGCCATCTTCTTGCAATAAACCGGCCTGCCAATCACCTTGGGTTAAGCCGGATGTTTGCAATGGTGTCCAGCATCCACGCTCTAACACTTCGGTCAAATTCGTTTCTTCAGCCGGGTAAATAATCAGCCCATTACCGGGTACGGTGCGCACTAAATGGTGGAATTGGGTTTGAATCGCTTTTAGATCGGGAAAAATATCCGCATGATCAAATTCGAGGTTGTTCATCACCAAGGTACGCGGGTGGTAATGTACAAACTTGGAGCGTTTGTCGAAAAACGCGGTGTCGTATTCATCGGCTTCGACTACAAAAAACGGACTGTCGCCTAAACGGGCTGACACGCCAAAGTTTTGCGGCACACCACCAATCAAAAACCCGGGATTTAATCCGGCGTATTCTAAAATCCAGGCCACCATTGAGCTGGTGGTGGTTTTGCCGTGGGTACCGGCAATTGCAATCACCCAGCGATCATGCAACACATTTTCCGCCAACCATTGTGGGCCGGAGGTATAAACCTGTTGGGCGTTTAAAGTCGCTTCCAC
Source organism: Thiomicrospira sp. (assembly GCF_036568485.1). Taxonomy (GTDB): domain Bacteria; phylum Pseudomonadota; class Gammaproteobacteria; order Thiomicrospirales; family Thiomicrospiraceae; genus Thiomicrospira. The sequence goes on along the minus strand of NZ_DATCSL010000077.1, from coordinate 69,442 downwards.
CGCCGCCTTGCCTCGGCTTAAAGCATTGCCGATCACGACTTGATCCGGCGGATTTTGCAGAAAACTCAGATCGTCTTCAGCCATAACCTCGATACCGGCTTGTTCAAGTTGCGTGCTCATGGGCGGGTAAATGGCTTTATCCGATCCGCTAACTTGATGGCCTTTTGCTTTGGCGAGTTGTGCGATGCCGCCCATAAAGGTGCCCGCGATACCGAGAATGTGAAGTTGCACGATGAGTCTCTCCTAATAATTTTGTTCGCTCATTATAGCAAGGCCTTTTAGACACGGGTTGGCTTCGTGTCGGCTGGCGTTATAACAAATTTTAAAGCGATCCATTTCAGCCATAAAAAAACCCGCCTTTAGGCGGGTTTTTAGTGCGTTTAAATGTCGATTAATTAAGTACGCTCATCAATTTCAACAAGATCGTTAAAGGCGTGCCAACTTGCATAACCCAGTAACGGCATCACAATCAACATGCCTAAACCTAATGATAAAATACCCACGCTCAGCATAAAGCCAATCACCAAGGCCCAGACCAGCATCACGCGTTTATTTTCCATCACAATTTTGAAACTTAAAATCATGGCCGACACCGCGCCAATGTTTTTATCACGCAATAATAACGGAATGGTGACCACACTAATTGCAAACACAAAGGCTGATAACACCAGACCAATGCTGGCAAAAATGGTCAAGAAGGTTAAACCCGCGTCCGAGGTTAAGAACCCCATAATGCCCATATTTGGATTAATAATTAATAATGAACTCGATCCAACCACAATCGCGGCTAACAAGGGGGTAAAAGTCGCCCACATAGCTGTAATCACCCCCAAAGTAGCGGCAAAGAAGCCGATGTCGGACACATTATCTTTCCAAGCCACCATTGAAGCACCTAACGACGGTTTTTGACCCTGCTCTAGTTTATGAGCGGTGTAATACAACCCCGTTGCCATAAAAGGCGATAATAAAATAAAGATGGTGGCCACTGTAAACATGTGAATGGGTTGATGTTGGAACGCAAAAAAGACCAATACCACAGATAACGCCATGACAAGGCCGTAAAAAAGAGAAATACCGGGTGCGTGTGCCATATCGTGCCAGCCATTTTTAAGCCAACGTCCAATATCGGATAATTGGGCATCGCGTGAAATAATATGCTCACCAGATTCGGTGTAATGATCGTGAACTTGACTTGATATTGCTTGATTAGACATGATGTCCTCCTACACTTTGACAGGGTCAAAGATAAAGCGATTAAATATCAGACTAAAACCTAAGTTTTATTACTTGCACATACAACATATCAGAACCCAATAATACTTGGTAATAGATTTTTTTTAAACTGGCATTGCATTGATTTATAAAGAAAATATTATGCACCTTAAGCAAAAAAACCCCCTCTGATCAATCGCCACTTACAAGCCCTTCTAGACGCTAGACGCGTTTAAATAGCGCTTGCTGCTAGGCTAGGCTAAGGCTACACTTGGCGCATGAATCATCAAACCATTATTAACGACATCAAACTTGCCGAATTTTGCAAACATTTAAGCCACCAGGCCTGGTTTGCGATTGATACCGAATTTGTGCGTCAAGACACCTATTACGCTGAATTAAGTCTAATCCAGATTTTCTCTGAACAAGACGATTTGGCTTTAATTGATCCGTTAGCCCTTGAGGATATGACGCCACTTTGGACATTATTGGCCAACCCGTCCATCACGAAAGTCTTTCACTCGGCTCGCCAAGACATTGAAATTCTGTTTCAAGTCGGCGGCTTAATGCCACAGAATATTTTTGATACCCAAATTGCCGGTGTATTTTTAGGATATGGCGATATGGCCGGGTTTGCCCGCGTGATCGAAAATGAGTTAAAGGTGACGTTAGATAAAGACCAAACACGCACCAATTGGCATCAACGCCCTTTAACGAGCCGACAGATTCAATACGCGCTTGATGACGTGCGATTTTTAGCGCCGCTATACCAAAAGATGCAACAGCAATTAACGGCCATGCAAAAACAAGCGCTAAACTGGGATTTCGAACAATTATTGGATGCGTCTCTTTACCAAGTTGACCCAGACCAGGCCTGGTTAAGGTTAAAAGGCACGCAAAACTTTAGTCCGAAACAACTGGGCATGACTAAAGCCTTGGCGGCTTGGCGCGAACGCACCGCGATTGAACTCAACCAACCGCGCAAATGGATTATTAATGATGATGTCATCTTATACCTAGCCAAGCGCCCGGTTCGTGCGCTGGAAGGACTCTATAAAGTGCCCGACCTCAACGCCGGATTGGTACGACAGTTTGGTGAAGCCCTGATTCAACAGCTCGACTGGGCTTTTGCCCATGAGGAATATTGGCCAGATAAACCGACCAAATCCGAACCGCCACAAGCTCATGAAGACATTCAAATTCAACTCGCCATGAGTTATGCGCATCAAGTGGCACTGAATGCAGGGGTTAACCTCAATAACCTAACCCAAAAGCGCGACCTTCTGTGTTTATTACGCCAACAACCGAGCTTGCTAGATCAGGGTTGGCGTGCGCTGCTACTGGGTGAGCCGCTTAAGCAACTCTTCAACCACCAGGCCTGCTTATGTATCGAAGCCCAGCAGCTTAAACTAAACCCCATTTAATAACATCCAGCTACATAGACTCAAGCCGAATGTTTTATAATATCGAGCTCAAAATTTAGGATCAAGGATTTGGCATGACTCGCCCTGCAAAAAACGTACTCTATGCTCAAGCCGGCGGCGTGTCGGCGGTCATTAATGCTAGCGCGGCTGGTGTAATTGAAACCGCTAAACAACACCCAGAAACATTTGGCAAAGTCTACGCGGCTATTAACGGTATTAAAGGGGTATTAGAGGAAGAACTGGTCGATTTAGATCAACTTAGCCAAACCGAGCTGGATCGTTTAAAAACATTACCGGGTGCCGCTTTTAAATCCTGTCGCTTTGATCTTGAATCCGTACAAGAACGCCCTGACCAATATGAGCGTGTGCTCGATATTTTCATGACTTATGAAATCGGTTACTTTTTTTACAACGGCGGTAATGGTTCCATGCTCACCGCGCAAAAAGTCGCGGATTACTGTCGGCGTCATGGTCACCCGGTGATTTGTATCGGCGTGGCTAAAACCATTGATAATGATATTGCGTTATCCCATTGCAGCCCTGGTTTTGGCAGCGCGGCCAAGTATCTGGCCACCAGTTTCTTAGAAGCGGTACTGGATATTCATTCCATGCACCAAACCTCTACCCAGTTCTTTGTAATGGAAACCATGGGGCGCAATGTGGGTTGGTTATCGCTAGCACCAGGCCTGGTGCAAGAAGTGATAGAAGATTTACCTATCATCATTTTGCCGGCTGAACGCCCATTTAAACAACAAGCTTTTTTGGACGAAGTAACACGTTTAATCAAACGTTATGGTTATTGTGTGTGCTCGGTATCGGAAGGTATTCGCAATGAAGACGGCAGCTTTATTTCGGTGGAAGGCGAAGAACACGCTCACGGTCAAACCTATACTCAACTAGGCGGAGTCAGTGAAAAAATTGGTCACTTAGTCGCACAACGCTTAGGGATAAAAACACACAGTGCCAACCCAGACTATTTGCAACGATCCGCCAGCCACCTCGTTTCCCTAACAGACTGGCAAATGGCTTATCAAGCCGGCTCAGAAGCGGTGCTATCTGCTTTACGTGGCGAACACGGCACATTACCGGTGATCGAAGTAACCTCTAACTCACCATTTAAGTGGCATTTTAAAAGTGTCGATTTGCAAGCTGTAGCCGAACTGGAAAAATCCGTACCGGATGAATTTATTCGCGAGGATGGTATGGGGATTACGCAAGCGGCGCTCGATTATTTACGCCCTCTCATTCAAGGCGAACATACGGTGGGTTTTAAAAACGGCTTACCGGATGTGGCGCCGCTCAAACTCAGCTTGGTCGATAAGCAGCGTCCTGCATTCGATTAACTTTCTTTTCCGATCTTCATTAACAAAAAAGCCAGCAGTATATGCTGGCTTTTTTGTTAACACAGACGTTAAATTAATGACTAAGGAAATGAATAACGTGAATCCGTAAATCGACCATTATTGGCATCCGCCCGTTTTAGCGTGTTTGCAGAACCGGCGTCAAGATCGGTCGTACCCTGTTTTAACTTAAGGGAGACTTCATCCACTCGAACAGTTAGCGCTTCAATTGCATGACTGTTGCGCTTTACCTGTTCAACTTGATTATTCTGTTGGGCACGTTCTTGATTGACCTGGCGCTCAAATTGAGACACTTTGTTTTCAAGTACTCTTACTCGTGTCGAAATACTGGACGCCTGCACTGTTTGCCATGCGAGCGCGCCCACCATTACACTTACCGTCAGACCTTTTATTAACATGCCCCACACTCCCTATCGAATTCTAGCGATAGTTTGCTGCCTCGTAACAATTAAATCCAAGTGTACAAGTTTCCATTGGCTCTAACACAACATCTTGTTGGTTACCGCTGTAAACAAATACATCTTCAAAAAAGCGACGGTCAACAAACACTTCAAGTACTGTTTCGTAGTTATTATCCGACATTGGCGTGATACTTACAATACGTGCGCCCTTAACAACTGCATTTACTCGTGCGCGGAAGCTATCACTTTGTGCTGTCATGGTTGCAACCGACGTATTACTATCGATTTTAATACCATATAACTGCTCAGCTAACGAACGGTAGGCATCCAATTTAGAAGCACGAATGGCCATTAAACGTTTTTGACCATCGGTAAAGCCTTCATAAGTGCTTTGAGCACCATAACCCACACCGGTGATTTTAATGCGCTCTTGACGAGGACGTTGTTTCACAATAATCGGCGCGGGTTGTTCTGCTTTAACTTCTTGCTTAGCTTGCTGAACTGGCTTTTGTGGCGCGGTTTCAACCTGTGTTGTTTCAACTACGGGCGCTTGCTGAGGCTGTGCTGCAGGTTGAGGCTGAACGGCACTTGCACTCGCCTCTTCTACACGTGGTTTGTTTTGCAACAAATAACGTTGTTCAGCTTGGTTCATGTTATGACTATCTGGTCGAACCGCATAGTCTACCTGTTTGATTGGCTGGTTACCTTGATAGGTAGTGCTTGAATAACTTACTACTTCTTGAGGTTGAGGCTGGGTGGTTTCACAACCGGCTAACACCAATACACTGGCTAATCCCACACCAATTAACATCTGCTTTTTCATGACTTTACTCCATTCATTCACTTAGTAAATAGGGTTTAGAATAGTAACGCTCGCGTATTTGAACCTCAGGCCCTTCATAACGACATAACGTTGGGTTGTTCTTACAACGTAGTTGCTCCATGCTATAGGATCGACCAACTAAATAACGTGGTTTAAGCTCGGTTGTTTGATTATAGTAATCTGGCACACTCACTTGGGCTGGGTAAAGCCATTCACACTCATCTAGCCAACAACCAACTCCAGCAACAGCGGCTGTTTGCGGGCCATTTAAGCCCGCACAACCGTTGAGACCTACAACGATGGTGGTGGATGCCAAAAGTAACCAACCTTTTTTCATACAAAACCTGCTTAAGGGTAGCTGTTCATATTGCCAGTATCGTAACCTAAGCCACCGTCTGGTGCTTGATAACGATAACCATCCGGTTGCTCTCGGGTAGTTGGTTTCTCAGCCTGTTCTTTTTCAGCCTCTAGCTTTTTAGCGGCTTCTTGCTCCGCAGCTTTAGCTTTAAGTTCCTGCTCTAGCATATTCTTTTCCACCAACTTAATGGTTTCAACAATCGAAGTGTACTGCTGTTGAAGACTTTTAACTCGATTATTAATCTCAACGACTCGGCGTTGAGCCACCGAAACATTACGATTTACCGCATCCAATTTTTCTTCAAACTTACCCATATCAACCTGTGGAGCCGCAGAAGTAGGCGCCACTTGCACTGGAGTCGATCCACTCGGTGCTTGTTGAGAAACCGCTGCTTCGGTTGTGGTTTTCTCATTATTAGGCACGGTTAACGTCTCTGGCAATCCTGGTATGACTGAGGCGGGTTGTTTACCTTGCGATAAGGCCACAATATCCCCATTTGCCTGCTCAATTTGAAAGCTAAGTGCATCGAGTTTGCGGTTTAAATCACGCAAGATCGTTTCGTTTGCTTGTGAAGCTACTCGGCCAACTTCAGACTCGCCTCGTATCTCTTCAATCATGGTTACGGTATCACTATCGCTGCCATTTGCGCTCAAGGCGCCCCAGGTTGCAATGCCTATACCAATTAACGCCAATACGATTAGCGTTGATCCAAATCCAATAATCATGCTCTTAAGTGAGTCCATTTCTGCCACCGTTAATTCATTGCCATTATTCTTATTTGCTCGTCGAGCTAAGAAGTCATCTTCTTGCGTGTCAAAGCTTCGTCTTGGTGAATAGCCTTCTGCGTCGCCGGTTCTAATTGCGGGATCTGGACGAGTTAACTCTGGCTCCGCTGGTCTTTCATCCAGCGGAGCTTCAAACATACGATCTAACTCATCATCTTCGTCCTGAGAGTTATCTTGCGTCGCTTGATCCGGTGCCACCTGTTCAGAATCTTCCGACAAAGCGGCTAACAAGCCTTCTTCATCGCGTGCTTGGTTATTGGCATCGCGTTGTTCAAACTCCGCTTCATCCAGCAAGGAATCAATGCTGTCAAGATCATTGGGGTCTATTGTTTTGTCTGGCTCAGCCACAGACGCCACTCCTAAATTCATTATTACGTTAATTGCTGACCGTCATGTCAGACAAATTAGCGCGAAGGTTTTAAACGTTCTAAAGAAATACGCTTCATACGCCCATTATTCAGTTCAAAAAGTTCGGGGAGTAAATAATACTGACCGTCCGACTTTACTTCTATGCGCCCTATCTGAGAGTTGATCACATAAGGCTTGGGCTGTTCTGAACGACGTATCATTTCAACCGCTACCTCTGCTAAAGCACTAAACAGACCAATATTTATATTTTCTTGATTTTTTTTATCAAATAATGCTTGTTCATAGACAAAATAACGCGGCAGTAACACATAGGTTTTTTGCCATGAGTCCAGTGTCGAGTTGAATGTTTTGATATCAGGCAACTGGGTTGGTATCCAAATAATAGGATAATAAAAATTATAATAGGCCATTAAAGGTGCCAACTGTATTGCAGGTTGATATGGCACGCTGGCAATCAATAAAGACTTATCCTGACGCACATAAGAATTTGACTCAATTGAGCGATCAAGCGTTCGTTTCAACCAGTTGACGCGTGCACTGGATTGTTCGGCACCTACCAGTCTCGCTAGAGATTTATCCACCCCGCCTTTTAGTATCTCTGGCTCAATCGCCCACATTGGATGACTTAACCATGAAGTCTCACCTTCGGGTAGATCCGGCTCGTTAAATTGTGCCTCGACTGCTGCAAGAAATGGATCAGAAAGAGGCGAGTTATCAACTAGCCAACCAACATATTGAGGTTTAATTTGACTTAATAATGGTTGCAATGCTACCGCATTGGCTTGCGCTGATGAGGCTAATGAAACAACATGCGTATAATTTTGTTGAATAGATGTAAACAGTAAGGTCGGCTTATTAATATTATTTTGCAAGAATGGTTCAGCTTTATGGCGTTCTAATGGCCCCACAATCAGATCGGGGTTAAATAAATTCACTAAACGGGCGAGTTCGGCCATATCTGTGTAAAGCTCAGTATCAATCACATAGACTTTTTTGTTTGCAAAGGCTTGCTGAATGGGCGCCAGAATAGCTTGACCGGCTTCTGCATAAGCACCAGACAATGGCAATAACACCACAATATTTTCGGCCTCAGCCGCACGACTAAATTCAATACTTGGTTGCGGGGCATCGCTGTCTATTAGCTGCATTTGTTGTTGCAAATAATCAAACCGACTCACAAACTGTTCAGGCGTTTGTTGCGGTTGCAGTTGTTGCATATGCTGCACAAAAGCGCCCAACTCATTATTGCGCAGCGCAATTTCGGCCTTTAATAGTAGAATTTCATAATCAATCAAGCGAATGCGTGAGTCTTGCAACAACTGCGCTTTACCGACCCCAGTTTCGGCAAAACTTGCCGAAACTGGGGTCGCACAACCGACTATAACTAAAATACTCGTTATCAGCCAAGCTCGCCCCTGATGGAATCCTATTTTAATCAACGACAGGTAAGGATTTTTCAACCAACTCATAAACATCTTTTGACTCCGCTTGCTGCGAGATTCTTGTTAACTCTGCCAACATAAGCTGCTGACGCTGGTCATCAAAACGAGACCATTGGGTTAAAGGGGTTAATATTCTGGCGGCGACTTGAGGGTTCATCTTATCTAAATATAAAACTTGGTCAGCCAGCCATTGGTAACCCTGGCCTGAAGCTTGATGAAACGCGCGGATATTTTGGCGGGCAAACACCCCGACCACACTGCGCACTCGATTCGGGGTTCGGTAAGAAAATTTGGGATGTTGAACCAGTTCTTGTACTTGCTCTAACGCATTCGGAATATCTGCCGAGGCTTTTAACGCAAACCACTTATCCAGCACCAGGGTTTCATGCTGCCAACGTTGATAAAAATCGTCTAGACAAACTTGAGCTGCTTGCGATTCTGAGTGTGACAAGGTTTCCAAGGCCACCAGAACATCCGTCATATTAGCTTGTGCTTGATACTGCGCCAAGGCCAAAGGTAAAGCTTCGGCTGATCTCGAAGCCATTAAGTATTGCAAACAACGGTTTTTCATCAAACGTTGTGCAATATCCTGCTTATTGTAGGCATAGGGTTGTAATTTATTTAGAACCTGGTAAGCGGCGGCCAATTCAGAATAAAATCCCTGGCCTAAGGCTTGTTTCATTGATTGGTGGGCGGTTAACAGTGCTTCAATATCAACTTGTTCATACTGTTCAATTAAGTAACTCATATCCGGCAAGTTAAGTGCATAAGCCTGCAAAGCTAAGTCCTGAGCTTGGTTTGTATTAACTTCGTTTAATAGGCGAGAAAATACACGTGAATAAGCCTCGCCTAGCTGATATGGCTCACCATTTTTCAATCGTGTCACGTTATGCATTAAATCAGTCACCGCCAGTCTTTGAGCTGACTCCCAGCGATTAAAACTGTCTGTATCATGTTGTGCTAAAAACTCTAATTCTTCCAATCGATAGTCATACGCCAGCTTGACCGGCGCAGAAAACTCTCTTAAAAACGAAGGAATGGGAGGCGCTTCAATCCCACTAAATTCGAAGACTTGTTGAGCTTGCGTAAACTGAAGAACCGCACTATCCGATTCAATTCGAATCGTGTCAGTACAATTTTCAGCCGGTGACAAAACAAGCGGCTCACCTGAACTCGATAGCAATCCCATTTTGATCGGAATTAATTGCGGTTGAGCGCCCACCAGGCCTGGTATGGACTGCTGACAATGAATAGTATAACGCTGGCTCTCAACATCATAATGGGTGTCTACCTTCAGAACGGGTGTGCCAGGCTGCACGTACCAGTTGTGCATTTGTGTCAAATCCACTTGGTTGGCATCGGCCATGGCCTGGCGAAAATCTTGTACGGTTACCGCTTGCCCATCATGGCGTTCAAAATACAAATCCATGCCTTTTCTAAAACCATCTTTTCCAAGCAATGTTTGATAAAGGCGCACAACTTCCGCGCCTTTTTCATACACGGTCATGGTATAAAAGTTATTCATTTCTATATAAGACTGAGGCTGAATTGGGTGCGACGTGGGCCCCGAATCCTCAGGAAACTGGACACTGCGCAAACGTTTGACATCTTCAATGCGTTTAACAGCCGGCGACAAGCGATCTGCTGTAAACTCTTGATCACGAAATACGGTTAATCCCTCTTTTAAGGTTAACTGAAACCAATCCCGACAGGTAATACGGTTCCCAGTCCAATTGTGAAAATACTCATGCGCAATAACGGCTTCTACACCTTCAAAATCCGCATCAGTGGCTGTCTGCGGGTCTGCCAACACGTATTTGGAATTAAAAATATTAAGGCCTTTATTTTCCATGGCGCCCATATTGAAATCATCTACCGCCACAATCATATAGATATCTAAGTCATACACTCGCCCGAACCTTTGCTCATCCCAGCGCATCGAGTGGATTAAAGAATCCATCGCATGACGACATTTAGACAAATGGTTTTCATCAGTATATATTCGCAAACAAATATCGCGGCCATCTTGTGCTTTAAAGTGATCTTCAATATGAGCCAGATCACCCACCACTAAGGCAAATAGATAACAGGGTTTTTTAAACGGATCGTGCCAAGTTGCAAAATGACGGCCACCGGCTAAATCACCAGACTTGATCAAATTGCCATTGGATAACAACACAGGGTTAGTCGACTTATCCGCCACTAATGTGGTGGTATAGACGCTTAATACATCTGGACGATCTAAGAAATACGTTATGCGCCGAAAACCTTCAGCCTCACATTGAGTGCAATAATTTCCACCAGACCGGTACAAGCCTTCTAACGCGGTATTAGACTCAGGATTCACACGCGTGACGATTTCAAGCAAGCAATCTACCGGATCGATATTTAAGGTTAAAAACGAATCATCCACTCGATAGTCGTCTTTTGTTAAGACCTGGTCATTCACTCGAACTGATATCAACTCTAAATTTTCACCATTCAGCTTTAATTGAGCGGCTTGAGGGTGTGCTTTTTTGATCGATAGACGATTAGTCACTATGGTTGAGGCGGGCAAAAGTTCGAAGGTTAAATCAACGGCTTCAATTTTGAAATCCGTAGGTTGATAATCTTTTAAATAATTTACATTCACTTCGGCAACCACCTTGTCATCCTCACATCTTAAAGTTGATATTTTACATCTGCAAAAACAAAAAAGCCCTCCCGCAAAGCTGGGAGGGCTTTTTAAATGAAACGTCTACTATAGACTAGTAAACGAACTCACCGCGACGGTTTTGAGCCCAAGCTTCGTTGTTGCTAGCATCAACAAGTGGACGGTCTTCACCAAAGCTAATCACATCAATACGATCAGCTTCTACACCTTCAGCAATCAATGCATTTTTAATGGCATTCGCACGACGTTCACCTAAAGCAAGGTTGTACTCGCGTGAACCGCGCTCATCACAATGGCCTTCTACTGTAAGCTTAGCTTCTTGGTTAAGCGCTAAGTAATCAGCGTGCATTTTGATTACGTCATGAAATTCAGATGTGACTTCAGAACGATCAAATGCAAACTGCACACGCTTGCCTTGAAGTGCAGCAAACATATCAGCAATTTGCTGAGCTGTTTGATCAGCCGCTGCATCAGCCGCGTCTTCAGCCTGACCTGCTAGGCTTTCAGAATCACCTGAACCCGTACTGGTTTGTGATACAGACTCAGAAGTTGATACTCCTGCGCTTTCATCGGTTGGCGTAGAGCTACAACCAACCAATGCAACACCAAGAGCCCCAACCATAAATAACTGCTTTAAACGTTCTAATGACATACATTTCTCCATGGGTTTTGAGTTAAAAGAGTATCCAATTGCGTTTGATTATAACAAATTGCCAGCATCCCATACACTTTAATAACACCCAAAACATACAAAAAGTTGATTTTATTTTTAAATAAAGTTAACTAAATCGTCAAAAAATAGACTTTTTTAAATTTTAAACATAAAAAAACCCGACACTAGGTCGGGCTAAGCGGGCTACATATTCAAAGGAAACGATCTCTCGAGTTCCATCACAGTTTCATTAAACCATAGCCTCTTTAAATTTGAGTTGACACACATCAATTTTTAACATGAATAGATCAACCCAATTTCACGTTAAGATCTTTTTCCATCTCTTGAACATGGGCTTTCTCACCCGCCATGTCTCTTAACCCTTCTAAATCAAAGATCTTTATTTCTTTGCGCTTCCAATTCACGACTTTATCTTTGGCTAATCGAGCTAAAATTCGCGATACCGTTTCCGGTGTTAAACCTAAGTACATCGCTACATCACGCTGCAAAACATTAAAACGAAACTCGGTATGCAAATAACCACGACTCAGAAAACGTTGCGACAAATTCCAAATAAAGTGAGCGACTCGTTGATCCGCATTACGTTTAGATAAAATTTCAGAATGCACCCGACCATCATTGACACCCTTACTCATTAAACAGAACAACTGGTGATTTAAAGCCGGAATTTGCATGGATAAAATTTCTAGCTGATCAAATGGAATCGCACACACCGAAGTCGTATCGAGCGCGACGGCATTACATTGGTAATGCTTGGTACTGAGTGCGTCTAACCCAATGACATCACCGGGCAGATAAAAACCCAATATTTGCTCTTCTCCCTGATTAGTCAAAGTATAGACTTTCACCACACCCGCCTTAATAGCAAAGACTGAATCAAAGTTTTCCCCGAACCGATATAAGTGATCACCCTTATGTAAAGGCGCTTTACGTTCAACGATAGAATCTAGACGTGTAATATCCGCCCGCATCAACCCGGTTGGAAAGCAAATTTTTTGAAGGCCACAATTAGGGCATCCAATATTAAATGCATTTTTTAGTTCGCCCACTTCTGCTCCCAGGATTAAAATCTGTTTTTGTATTTCGATTTACTTGCACTTGATTCTAACGGCTTTTCATATCACTGTCACTCATGCCGACCCCTTGCTAATTTTATTAACCTATAAATAAATTATTTTGAAAAAAATAGCCTTTTTATTAATATGGTTTTTACGCTTGACTAGTTTTTAATCAATCTAATATTTCCTCGCAGATTTAAAGCACTTAGTCCACACGCCAGTATATAGTCCACAAAGTTATCCACACATATTGTGAATAATATTCAGCTTAACAAAACACGCCTAAAGTTAAATTATATACTTATATTTCAATGACTTAATCAGTTTAAAAAAATTGCAAGTGCTAAATTTTATTAAACATCTCAGCTTTCTTTACCCAGGTCTTGACAGCTCACTAAATCTTTGTTTATCAAAACCCAAGCCCTGGCAGAATTATGCTAAACTTCCGCTAACACAAAACAAGACATCGCCCTAGATTTGATGATTTTTTGGGCTTAACTGATCACGGAAAACAACTATGGCAAAAATTCTTGGCATTGGTAACCTGGTATTGGATACCATTTTAACTCTGAACCATTACCTACAAGAAGATGAAGAAGTTCGCGCAGTATCTCGCCAGTTTAAATTTGGCGGCAATACCGCTAACACCTTATATGTTTTGTCACAACTAGGCCATGAAACGGCCATTGTCAGCACTCTCGCTACCGATGAACCAGCTAAGCAGCTTAAAAAAGCGATTCAGGATCATGGCATTTCGACTGAACATATTCAGCGTTTCATTAAAGGAGCCACACCCACCTCTTATATACAGGTTTCGCAAAAAACCGGCTCTCGTAGTATCACTCACTATCGTGACCTACCAGAATTAGATTTTGAACACTTTGCAAAAATTGAAATCGAAGCCTATGACTGGCTGCATTTTGAAGGTCGAAATATGGATGCACTTGCAGGCATGCTCAATATTGCGAAAACTTTTTTGGATCAACAACCCATCTCGCTTGAAATTGAAAAAGCACGTGACGGCATAGAGGCCTTGTTTGGTTCAGCGAACTTGTTATTGTTTTCACACCACTATGCTAAACAAAAGGGTTATTTGGACGCGGAAAGCCTGCTTAAAGATGTTCATAAGGCGACTCCCACAGCCAACTTAGTTTGCACTTGGGGCGATCAAGGTGCTTGGAGCCTATCGGCAAGTGGAGAACTGCACCACGAACCTGCTCAGGTTATAAAAAAGGTAGTGGATACTTTAGGAGCAGGCGACACGTTCAATGCGAGCATGATCCATCATTTGATCGCTGGTGCCAGCTTAAAACAAGCGGTACACGAAGCAAGCTTATTGGCGGCTCGTAAATGTCAACAAATGGGACTAGATAACTTAACGCAACCCTTGGCAACGCGTAAACCCATCGCTAATATAAAGTTTATTAGCAGCTCCAAAGCCACCGTTGTGCCGGCCCCAGGCCTGCCTCACAAGGTTGTTTTAATTAAGCATGAGGACGAAATTAAAGCTTACGAAAACAATTGTCCGCACCAAGATGTGCCGTTAGATGAAGCCTACAAAATTGACATCAATCCATTCGAGATGACAATGAAATGCTCGGTGCATGATGCCTATTTTCGCATAGAGGACGGCGTTTGTGTTGAAGGGCCATGTTGGCGGGATGAGCTAAAACCGGTCGATATCGAAATTGATCCCGATACCGGCGGTATTTATTTAGCTGAGTAATCGAATAATTAAAGCACTAGGCCTGGTGCTTTAAAACGCGTTTTTTTGACGCTGAATTTCATACAAAGCGACCGCGGTAGCAACCGAAACATTAAGACTTTCTACCTGCCCAAGCATCGGAATGGCAACCAGTTCATCGCAAGTTTGACGAGTTAGTTGGCGTAAACCAGACCCTTCCGCCCCCATAACTAAACCTAACCGACCTGAAAACTGAGTCTGATATAAAGTTTTATCGGTTTCACCCGCCAAGCCAACCACCCACAAACCCGCCTGCTGCAAGCTTTTTATCGTTCGACTTAAATTGGTAACCGCAACTAACCTAACCGTCTCGGCCGCGCCACTAGCGACCTTACGTACGGTTGCATTTAAACCAACCGAATTGTTTTTGGGTATTACGACCGCATCCACCCCGGTGGCATCCGCTGTTCGTAAAATAGCCCCTAGGTTATGTGGGTCCTGCACTTCATCCAAAAATAGAATCAAGCAATTTGCCGACTGCTCAACCAAATCCAATAAGTCTGATTCAGAAAACTCTGCTTGTGGAGCGACTTCCGCCATAACACCTTGGTGTACCGCGTCCATCTTAGAAAAAAACGACTTGGACTCAAAACGTGTTTGCACACCTAAATTTTTAGCCTGATCAAGCAAGGCTTGCTGACGCGGATTTAAGCGCCCTTCTATCAAAATTAATTGATAGATTAAATGCGGAGATTGCTTGAGTAGACGTTCTATCGCATGCACACCATAAAGTGTGTCTACACTCATGATTCCGCCTTTGGACGATTTGGTTTACGCTTTTTACGATAGTTACGCGAGCGACGTTTTTTTCTTGGCTTGCCCTCGTTGTCTTCGCTGGCATCAAGGTTTGGTGCGTCAACTGTCTCAACCGTTTTGTCTTGCGCCTCATCATCTAGAACCGGATTTGGGTTTAAATGGCGAATTAAACGCAGGTCAATTTTTCGCGTGTCCAAAACGACTTGTGCCACTTGAACTTCAACACGATCGCCTAAACGATAAACCAGACCAGTACGTTCGCCTTTTAAGCAGTGACGCACAGGATCAAAATGGAAGTAGTCTTCGCCAAGTTCAGTTATGTGTACTAAGCCTTCGATATATAAATCGTCTAACTCAACAAACATACCAAAACTGGTAACCGACGAAATCACGGCCTGATACTGCTCACCCAAACGGTGCGACAAGAACTCACACTTCAAGAAGGTAACCGCATCACGAGTAGCTTCGTCTGCACGTCGCTCAGCGTCTGAGCAATGACGACCAAACACTTCCATCTGACTTTCAGTATAAGTAAAACCTTCGGTACCTTGCTTTAACCAAGCATGACGGATTGCACGATGAATTAATAAGTCAGGGTAGCGACGAATTGGCGAAGTAAAGTGCGCATAATGGTCATAGTTCAAACCAAAGTGCCCCTTATTCTCTGGCTGATACACCGCCTGATTCATACTTCTTAGCATCACGGTTTTAACAAGGTGAGAATAA
Organism: Thiomicrospira sp.; assembly: GCF_036568485.1. Taxonomy (GTDB): domain Bacteria; phylum Pseudomonadota; class Gammaproteobacteria; order Thiomicrospirales; family Thiomicrospiraceae; genus Thiomicrospira. The sequence goes on along the minus strand of NZ_DATCSL010000077.1, from coordinate 53,657 downwards.
GATTTACCTTCAACTTGCTGCATCACTTCATCAAAGTCTTGTGCCGTAGGCTCATCACCTCCACCCAACTGCAAGCCAAAGTCGGCTAAAAAGCCTTTTAGCTTTTTGAGCTTTTCTTCTTTAGGCTTTTCGTGCACACGATAAAGAATTGGTAATTTATGCCATTTTAGGAAACGGGCTGTCGCTACGTTTGCCATCAACATACATTCTTCAATCAACTTATGTGCTTCATTTCGTACCACTGGAATGATTTTATCGATCTTGCGATCTTCATCAAAAATCATCTGAGTTTCAACCGTATCAAATTCTAATGCACCACGCTCAGAACGTGATTTCAATAAAATCTTGTATAACTCATTTAAGGATTCGATATGTTCAACCATAGGCGCAAACGTTTGCTTATGCTCACTTTGCTCATTCGTCAAAATGTCGTGAACCTGGTTATAGGTTAAACGTGCCTTGGAGTTCATGACCGCTTGATAAAACTGACTACGTTCAAGCTGGCCATCATCTGAAATATTCATATCACAAACCATACACAAGCGATCAACTTGTGGGTTTAATGAACATAATTCATTTGATAGTTTCTCAGGCAGCATCGGAATCACTCGCTGTGGGAAATACACCGAGTTTCCTCGCTTGTAAGCTTCCTTATCCAATTCGCTGCCCGGTTTAACGTAATGCGACACATCCGCAATCGCCACGACTAGACGCCAGCCGTTTTTACGACGCTTGGCAAATACGGCATCATCAAAATCTTTAGAGTCCGCGCCATCAATCGTCATTAAAGGCAGATGACGTAAATCTTTACGCCCCTCCATATCCGCCTCAGTGACTTCATTTGGAATTTGATCCAACTCAGCCAACAGACTTTCCGGCCATTCATTAGGAATACCAAATGCATGAATCGCCGTATCTATCTCCATGCCCGGCGCCATATAATCGCCCATAATTTCAACGATTTTACCAATCGGGCCATGACGTCTTGAAGGCTGCATTAATATGTCCACCAACACAATTTGTCCTTCCTGAGCGCCCATTAAGCCATCAGTTGGTACAAACACATCTTGTGTAATACGATTGTTATTTGGATGAACCCAGGCCATATTTTCTTCAAGGTGCACTCGCCCGACTAGCTGGGTCGAGTTATGGTGCGTGACTTCAACAATCGTGGCTTCTTTACGACCGCGGCGATCTTCACCAATCACAGAGGCAATAACCTCATCACCATGGAGCACTTTATGCATTTCTTGGGCCGATAAAAATAAATCATCGTCCATCGAATCGGTGCTTAAAAAACCGAAACCATCTGGGTGACCAATCACTTTACCTTTAATTAAATCCATTTTCTGGATCAGGCCAAACGCACCACGACGATTCTTTATTAGCTGACCATCACGCAACATGGCTTTTAAACGGCGAGACAAAGCCTCAAAGCGCTCTTCATCTTCAGGGAAAATATCCAAACTCTCAGCCAGCTGTTCTAAACGCATAGGCTTATTGACTTGCTCAAGGTGTTCTAGGATAAATTCTCGACTTGGAATAGGATTGTCATATTTTTCAGCTTCGCGCTGCGCAAAAGGATCATCAACGGATGCAATATTTTCTTTAGTCACTCGATACCATCTTAAATTTTGCGGCCCAGTAAAATATTTTTCCACTACCAGGCCTGGTTAAATGCGTGTGCAAGGGTTACTCGCATAAGTTGTTGTTGGCGTTTTACAAAAAACCCAAATAAAAACAGTTGGGATTATAACAGACTACAAGCGAACAGCTGCAACCTTATTATTCGCCAAACCTATGATATATGATGACTTTAACGAAAAACTTGCAATCGGTTTAGCCATATTTTTGCCGTAAAAAACGCGCGTAAATTATAATCAACCCATAAAAAATAACAACTAACACTTTGTTTTTTATAACTAAAAACAAAAAACCGACGGCATTATTGGGCTTTTACTAAAGAATTACTGGTAAATTAAGACGACACTTACTAGAATTGAACTCAATGTTCATGACTTTTAGGTAAGACTTTGCTGCAAATTACGCTACCCATGCTCGTGATTATCGCTGGCTTATTCACCCCAGCCACGCCACAAGCACAAGTTTTGCCTATTGAAGCTGAAACCTCCTTCTATAACCGAGTTAATGAACCATTTTTTGGCGATCTTAAAGACATGCGCGAACGCCGAATTATCCGAGTCTTAGTCAGTTACAACCGCACCAACTATTTCATGTCCGATGCTGGCACACAGGGTATCGAATTTGAACTTTTAAAGTCTTACGAAAATTACCTAAATCGTGGCCCACTAAGGGAACGCTACCAAACCCATATCGTGTTTATTGTTGTGCCTTTCAACGAGCTAATGGATCATTTGCTCAACGGATTGGGTGATCTGATTGCCTCGGGTTTAACCATTACACCCGGACGTCAAGCTCGCGTTGACTTTAGTGTTCCTTATATAAAAAATGTCACCGAAGTTTTAGTTTCGCACCCGCGTTCGCCCACCGTAAAACGCCTAGAGGATTTATCTGGCCAACGCGTTATTGTGGTGGCGGACAGCAGCTATATCGTCAACTTGGAAATGGCCAATCAAGCCTTAGGTCAAGCCGGCCTCACGCCAATTGAAATTGTCAAAGCACCCGCCATACTTGATGCTGAAGATTTATTGGAAATGGTTAATGCTGAAATCTACGACTTTACGGTCGTCGATAACCATATTGCCCGAGCTTGGTCCTCTGTGTTTAATAATATAAAGGTGCATGATGACTTTATTCTTTATCATAACGGGCAAGTTGCCTGGGCAGTACGCAAAGAGAACCCTAAACTTAAAGCGTCACTTAACCAATACATCAATCGTTACGCCAAGCCAGGTCGTTTTTTAAGTAATGTGCTTTATACCAAGTACTTTGAATTGGGTGCGGGTATTAACCAACGCCCTTTATCTCAAGACATTCTTCGCCAAGTCGATTTTTTAAAACCCTACTTTCAACTTTATGCTAATTTTTATGATTTAGACTGGTTATTAGTGGCGGCCACCGCCTACCAAGAATCGCGTTTTCAACAAGACACAATTAGTAATAAAGGCGCGATCGGAATCATGCAAGTTCGCCCCAGCACCGCACGTGCAAAATCCGTCAATATTCCCAATATCACCGACATAGAACATAACATTCATGCTGGCACAAGATATCTCGCCCACCTAAAAGAACACTACTTCAGCACCCCCGACTACACCGAAGATGAAAGTTTAAACTTTACGCTAGCGGCCTATAACGCAGGACCGACCCGTATTCGACAACTGCAACGTTTGGCGGAGCGCCAAGGGTTGAATCCATACAAATGGTTTTACAATGTTGAACAACTCGCGCGCACACGAATTGGGCAAGAGACAGTCAATTATGTGATTAGCATTCAAAAGCATCGCGTTGCACTCGAATCGGCACAACGCTTGGAATTAGAAAAACGTTTAGCTCGGGGCGCTTTTCCCTAGACATGAATAATTTTGCCTTAACGAGCTGGTCGGTAAACAAATACATTTTGTAAACCACGATCGCGCAAATACTGTGCATGCAACTGGCTCATTACACCCTTCTGACAATAAAGCAAATAGCGCGAATCTTTATTCCAGCCTTTAGAAGACTGGTTTAACTCATAAAAAGGGACATTTAAGGCATTATCCAGCGGAGCCAATTTCTGCTCATTTTCGGCACGAATATCCACCACGATATCACCCGACTGCACCTCTTCGATGACTTCTACCGGTGCGGCGTCCAAGATTTGATCCACCAATTGATCAACTGCCTGAATCCTAAGGTCGGCGACCGCTTGATCCAGCACCATCATGTCAAACTTGTCAGCTTCTGAGAGGGTTCGATGGAATGAGGCTTTGGTCACAGGGTTTTTGGAAATCACACCACAATATTCGGGCATACTTTCAGCAAAATGCTTGGTACCGATTTGTTCCGCGATTGAAATAATATCGGGCTTATTCATCATCGCCAAAGGGCGCAACACCAGCATGGAACTCGCTTCGTCAATCACCGCCAAGTTTTTCAAGGTTTGGCTTGATACTTGAGCCACACTTTCCCCAGTAATTAAGGCATAGATATCGAGATCTTTCGCAATTTTCTCAGCTGCTTGCAACATCAAGCGTTTAAGCATGACCCCCATATAACTTTCATGCACTGACTTAAATAGCTCAGTCACCACCCCATCAAAAGGCACACTGATAAATTTGATACGGTGTGAAGATTCATAGCGATTCCATAGATAAATCGCGACTTGCTTAACACCTAACTCATGTGCGGTGCCGCCCAAATTGAAAAATATAAAATGAGTCTTAATGCCACGTTTAATCGCCAAATAACTCGCCACGGTGGAATCAAACCCACCCGACATCAAAGACAAAGCCTCACTCTGGCTGCCCAGCGGGTAACCACCCAAACCGGCATAACGCGCTTCAATAATATTGAGAAAACCATCAAACACATCAAATTCAATTTTCACTTCGGCATGATGCAAGCTGACACCTTTCGACTCTCCTTGCTGGCAAAGTGCATGACCGGTTTCACGCTCGAGCTGCATGGAGTCAAAATCATGCTCGCCTGTGCGCTTCGCGCGTACCACAAAGGTTTTGCCTTTAATTAAAGGCAAGGCAAACGGCACCACCTTTTCAACCACACTCGCCAATGTATCAATCGGGTATTGCTTCACTTGCCAAACCTGATCCACGCCTGGCGTATTGAGTAAAACGCCTTGTGCGGCCGCCACCAGGCCTGGTGATGAATCCGGCACAAACACTTCAATCTTATCCCAATATTTTTTCGTCACGATATCTTCATCCAATCGCTTTAATAAACGCAACAGGTTTTCATGCAGCTGGCGCACCATTTTCTTTTTAACGGCATCGCCTTTAATCATAATTTCTGGGAAAAATTTAACTATATACTTCATTGATTTTGTTCTTTTTTATACACAATATTTACTGAATTACGGATTGCATTGTTACATCAACAATGCTTGTTTTTTTTTAGACTTAGCGTTAAGCTAGCCGGATTTTTAAACTAACTAAGAGAGCAATCCATGATTAGACTGCATGAAATTCTTAAACGCGACGGCGTCAATCCTGAGCTTCAACAAGTAATCCGCCATACAATGGTAGCGTGTAAAGAGATTTCACACAAATTAGGCCAGGGTGAATTAGCCGGTATTTTAGGTTCAAGCGTAACCGAAAACGTACAGGGTGAAACTCAAAAATTGCTAGATGTTGTATCAAACGACCTTCTAAAGCAAATTCTAATCGAAGACAACTGCGTTAAAGGGATTGCCTCTGAAGAAGAAGATTATACCGTTGCCGGTTCTGCTGATGGCAAATACCTTGTATTATTTGATCCACTAGATGGCTCATCAAACATTGATGTTAACCTATCAGTTGGTACGATTTTCTCGATCCTAGAAGCACCAGATGACAGCCGTCAAGGTGATGACCAAAACATCTATCTACAAAACGGTCGCAAACAAGTTGCTGCAGGTTATGTTTTATACGGCCCATCTAGCCTGTTGGTTTTAACCACCGGCAAAGGTGTTAACTTCTTCACTCTAGATCGTCACATTGGTGAATATGTCATTACGCGTGAACAGGTCAAAATCCCAACTGAAACCAGCGAGTTTGCGATCAACATGTCTAACCAGCGTTTCTGGGAAGATGGTATGAAAAACTACATCAACGACTGTTTAGCTGGCGAAACGGGTCCACTAGGCAAACGTTATAATATGCGTTGGGTAGCCTCTATGGTGGCTGAAGTTCACCGTATTTTAGTTCGTGGCGGCATCTTCATGTACCCTTGGGATAACCGTGAGCCAAACAAGCCGGGTAAACTTCGCCTAATGTACGAAGGTAACCCAATGAGCATGTTGATTGAACAAGCCGGTGGTTTATCAACAACAGGCCGTGAGCACATCATGGACGTTGAACCTAAAGATATTCACCAACGTTGCCCAGTTATGTTGGGTTCAAAAAACGAAGTCGAAAAAGCGATGTCTTACCTAAAAGACTAAGATTAAATAATCTTAGCTTACGGCCACCCGCTCTTCGCGGGTGGTTTTGTTTTACTCTAACGAAAGGAAATTATCATGGGTTATGCTGCCGTTACTGCAGGCCAAGATTTACCAAATGATATCAACGTTATCATCGAAATTTCAGCCTTTGCTGCACCAATTAAATATGAAGTCGATAAAGACACGGATCTTGTCTGGGTTGACCGTTTACAAGGCGCAACCATGTCATATCCGGCAAACTATGGTTATATTAACCAAACCCTAGCCAACGATGGTGATCCGGTAGACGTTTTGGTCGTCACACCTCATCCGTTAATGGTCGGCTCTGTGATTCGTTGCCGCCCAATTGGCGTGTTAAAAATGAGCGATGATGGCGGCGAAGACGCCAAAGTTATTGCTGTACCGGTCAACAAGCTGACGCCGATTTATAAAGACATCAACTCGGTTGAGCAGATCCCGCTTTTGAAAGAACAGATCGAACACTTCTTTAAGCACTACAAAGATCTTGAGCCAGGAAAATGGGTAAAAATTGAAGGCTGGGAAGATGTAGAATCCGCCCGCAAAGAAATTTTAGACGGCGCCCAACGCTACCAAGCTTAAATCTTCCGTAATACACTCGTATTATCGGTTAAATCTACTTAGTGTGCATTGTTCAAAAATGCACGCTAAGTCCTTTATTCTTCCCTTCTCGCTGTGTTTTCAATCTTGATCTCCTTGAAATCTGCTATAATTGTGCAAATTTTTTATGCATAGAGATTTCTTTCTTATGACCAAAATCATCACTAATGATCCGCAAGACAAACAACTAAGAGCTCGCGTCAAGCTGCTCGGCCGCCTACTTGGTGAAGTGATTGAAAGTCAAATTGGCCCAGAGATGTTGGCGGCCGTTGAAAAGTTACGTACCGGCTACATTCAACTTCGCAAACAAGATGATCCTGTATTGCGCAATGAACTCAGCGAATTTATTCAACAACAAACGCCTGACGACCTGATTCTTATTATTCGAGCATTTAATATTTACTTCAGCCTCGCCAATTTAGCCGAAGAAGAACATCAATACCATGCTCGTCAAAGCCAATTAAAGGCCGATGGTCCATTATGGATGGGCTCAATGCTCAACACCATTAATCAGTTTAAAGCCGATGGCATGAGCGCAACAGAGGTCTCAACCCTGCTCAACAAACTAGAATACATTCCGGTCTTTACCGCACACCCAACTGAATCCAAACGTCGTGCGGTGATGGAGAATCTACGTCGTATTTTTGTTACCTTAGATGGCCTAAACGAAGCAGAAACTTACAACAACACCTTCTCAAAAGAAGAGGTAATTCAAAAGTTAAAGTACCAAATCCAGGTTTTATGGAAAACCGATGAAGTTCGCCGCAGCAAACCAACTGTAAATGACGAAATTCGTAACGGTATCTATTACTTCCGCCAATCGCTGTTTAAATCGGTTCCACAAGTCTACCGCTACATGGAACGTGCCTTAGAATTAAATTATCCAGACGAGCACATTGAAACACCTAACTTTTTAACCTTTGGTTCTTGGATTGGTGGCGATCGTGATGGCAATCCATTCGTAACGCACGAAACAACAGCACAGGCTTTATACCTTCAATCTCGCGCGGTTATTTACGAATATCAACGTCGACTTTTTGAACTGAGCTCGCTACTCACACACTCTCGTTATATCGCCAATATTAATCAAGAGGTAATCAATCGCGCAACCATTGTCGATGCCGACCTACTTGAAAAGGTATTCCATAAACGCTCTGAACGTTTTAAAGACGAACCTTATCGCCGTTTTCTATACCTTATGCAGGGACGCCTAAAAGAAAATCTGGACTATATCGAAGCCAAGTTAAATGACGATAAACCAGTCGAGAAAGGACGCTTTGCTTATGTATCAGAAGATGAATTTTTGGCTGATCTGCAATTAATTCACGATTCACTATGCGGCCACGGTGACCAAAGCATTGCTAATGCGGATTTGAAAGATCTTATCCGTTTGGTTCAAACCTTTGGTTTTTACCTAATGCGTTTAGATATTCGCCAAGAATCAACGGTACACACCCATGCTGTGACAGACTTGTTATCTCATTTAGGAGTAGACTATCCGAGCCTAAGTGAAAGCGAGCGCTTACAACTTCTTGCTAGCCATGTCAGTTCCGCAACCATTATTGATACCCAACATTTAGCGTTAAAAGAAATGACTCGCGAAGTGTTGGAAGTATTCAACGTGGTACGCGAAATGCGCAAGGAAATCAGCCCAAAAGCCTTTAACAACTATGTTATCTCGATGACACATGATGCCAGCCATGTTATGGAAGTGCTGTTTTTGGCGCATCAAGCTGGTTTAGCGGGATACAATGCGGGCGAACCCTACTGTGACATCCACATTTCACCTCTATTTGAAACTATTGAAGATTTAAGCCACATCGTACCTGTTACATCGGCACTTTTTAACAATCCAACCTATCACGCGCTATTAAAAGCCTCGGGCAACCAACAAGAAATTATGTTGGGTTATTCCGATTCAGCCAAAGATGGTGGTAACTTATCTTCGGCTTGGAGTCTCTACCAAGCCCAGCAAAAAATCATGAAACTTGCCGATGAATGTGGCGTTGAATGTCGCCTCTTCCATGGCCGAGGTGGCACAATTGGACGTGGAGGCGGCCCTACACATATTGCGATTTTATCGCAACCTACTGGCACCGTACGTGGTTCGATCAAGTTTACTGAACAAGGCGAAGTGCTTTCTTATAAGTACAGCAATTCTGAAACAGCCACCTATGAGCTGTCGCTGGGTGTGACGGGCTTAATGAAAGCGAGTACTTGCTTGGTAAAACCTGTAGAGCAGGATAATCCTTCTCACCTCGAAATCATGCATAACTTAGCCGAAAACGGCGAACACGCTTATCGCCAACTTACCGACCATACGGATGGCTTCTTTAAATTCTTTTATGAAGCCACACCCGTAAATGAAATCGGCTTGTTGAACATTGGTTCGCGACCCTCTCACCGCAAAAAAGGCAATTTATCAAAGTCTTCGATTCGTGCCATTCCATGGGTTTTTGGCTGGGCGCAAGCACGCCTAACTTTCCCTGCTTGGTATGGAACAGGTTATGCTTTAAATAAATGGGCTCAAGAAAACGGTGAAGACCAACTCAAACAAATGTATGAGCAATGGCCTTTCTTCCGTGCGTTATTGAGTAATATTCAAATGGCGCTGTTTAAAACAGAGTTAAGAACCGGCCAAGAGTACAGTGAGATTGCACAAGATCAAGCGCAGGCGCAAGTCATCTACAACATGATTGCGGATGAGCATAAACGGACGGTTTCGAATTCTCTAGCCGTTAGTGGTAACCCATTTTTAATGGCCGAAACGCCAAATATTGCTGTTTCTTTAAAACGTCGTAACCCTTATTTGGATCCGCTCAACCATATCCAAATTGTGTTATTAAAACGTTATAAATCAGAAAGTGCAACTGAAGAAGAACGCGATTTATGGCTAAAACCGCTGCTTAACAGCATTAATGCTATTGCGGCAGGAATGCGTAATACAGGCTAATTACCAAAGCAGACATCCAAGGCTGCTAGCCTCAAAAAACGCTAACGCTTCATTAATGCCGATATTAATGAAGCGTTTTTTATTTTTAAGGTTTCGAGTATAATGTGTCCCCAACTTAGGTCGAAAGGCTTGAACTAATAAACGGATAACGAGAAATAGCATGCAAATTACCCTACTAAAATCCAAAATTCATCGAGTGACGACAACCCACTCAGAGTTGGACTATGAAGGCTCATGCGCGATTGACGGTCATCTGCTTGATACCGCTGGTATCCGTGAGTATGAACAAATCCAAATTTATAACATTCGCAACGGCGAACGTTTTACGACCTACGCAATCCGTGCAGAAAATAACTCCGGCATTATCTCAGTAAATGGTGCCGCCGCGCATAAAGCTGATCCGGGCGATCTATTAATTATCGCCACCTACTGCATGCTAGATGAAAAACAAGCCGAAAGTTATCAGCCTGTTTTAGTGTATGTAGATGGCGACAATGCGATCAGTCATACACGCAATTTTATACCTAAGCAACTAAAAACCGCTGTATAACAATAGCCTGCTTACTATATAAACGTCAGTACCAGGCCTGGTACTGACTGTTCAGCTCCTCAATTAATCTTCTATTTGCTCGGCAAGGGCTCAATCAAAATCTCCACGCGTCGATTCAACGCATAATCCGCCATTTCTGTACCTTTAGAAATAGGTTGCGTATCGGCTAAACCTATAGCCATCGCCTGCTGAGGATGAATCACACCATCTCGAATAAATTGTTCAATAACAGCGGCTGCGCGTGCGCCTGACAACTCCCAATTAGAACGAAAACGCCCGCCAATAATTGGTAGTCGATCACTGTGTCCCACCACTTTAACCTGAACATTCCCACGTAATAAATTAGAAAACTTACGCAACATGGCTATAAAGCGTGGCTGCAAATCCGCGCTGCCTAAGTCAAATGCCACCAACTCAGGAAAAACTAATTGAATTCGTTGTTTATCTGGATCAAATGACATTTGTAATTGTTGCTGATCCACTTCTTCACGATAAGTCGCTTTCAAGGATTCATATATTTCTAACAATGAACTCACAGGTCGATTATCCGAACCCATATCAAAAATAGGCGGTGCAATCGGACGAAAATAGGACTCCTGAACCAGCGATAACTCGGCCGATTGAGTCAAAGTCTCCGTTAATGAACGAACAATCTGCTCGTAACGGTGTTGATCAACCTTAGAAACCGTGTAAAGCAATACAAAAAATGCCAGTAAAAGCGTCGCCATATCCGCATAGGTCACCAACCAAGGCATTTTTTGACGAAACTTCTTAGGCATTTTCAACCTTTTTGGAGGCCCCTGCTTCCAGATAAGAGTGCAATAAATCTCGCATAATGGCTGGATTGACACCATTGGCAATGCAATTAATGGCATCAATAATCATGTGTTGACGGTAGGACTCATCATGCGCCCAAGATTCAATCTTATCCGCCATAGGCAACGCAAATAAGTTAGCAATCAAAGCGCCGTACAAAGTCGTTAATAAGGCCACCGCCATCGCTGGGCCAATCGTTTCTGGGTCACTTAAATAGGCTAACATTTGAATTAAGCCCACCAGCGTACCAATCATTCCAAACGCGGGTGCGGCTTCGCCAATCGCACGGAATACGCCTGAACTGGTTTCGGCAACTTCATTAAATAAACTGCTTTTTTCTTTGAGCGTTTTTTGTACCAAATCGGCGTCGTAGCCATCCACCAACATTCGCACGCCATCTTGATAAAACGCATTATCAATTTCTTTATTTTCTAAAGCGAGCATCCCGCCTTTTCGCGACAAACGAATTAAATCCTCCGTTAAGTCAATTAAATCTGACAAATCACGCGTTTCACTTCGAATCTTAACCGCTTTAAAAGACACACCAATAGCCGCAAAGCTATCGGCCATTGAAAAACGAATCATGGTCGCAGCAAGGGTGCCACCTACCACAATCATCAGACCAGGAATATTAAAAAATAAGTTAAGAGATGAACCGGACGACATCGCCATGGTAATAATGACGATGCCGGCTAATAAACCGATAAGAGTTGAAAAACTCATCTATACACACCCTCTTGAGGTTTAGGTGTTGCCAACCAACCTTGTTACTCGATTTAGGTTAAATATTAACGCAAATCAAGCTCTATATTATCCAGTAAGCGCGTCGAACCCAGCCGCGCGACAGCCAATATCGTCATAGTGTCTTGGCGTTGTTTGAGCGCCTGTAAACTCAACGGATCCACGATGGCAATGTAATCTACTTGATCAAAACCCTGATCAAGTAAGTTTTGCTTAGCGGCCTGTAACAAAACATTAAAATCAACCCGCTCATCACTTGTAATAGCATGGGCGATTTGCTGTAACTCTAAGTATAACCTAGGGGCAATTTTACGTTGAGTTTGATTTAGAAATTGATTTCGCGAACTCAGTGCTAAACCATCTAAATCTCGCTGAATGGGTGCTTTGATCAATTCTATTGGCCAATTTAAATCAGCGACCATTTGATTTAAAACACACCACTGCTGATAATCTTTTTGGCCAAATATAGCCACATCCGGCTGCACAAGATTAAATAATTTTGCCACAATCGTAGCCACCCCATCAAAGTGACCTGGCCGACTTGCTCCTTCCCAAATTTTGCTCAAATTTGGCGCCGCTAACACCTGTGTTTGGGTTTGTCCTTGTGCGTACATCTCTGCGACACTCGGCGCAAATAAAGCATCACACTTAACCGAGCTTAACTTTGCTTTATCGGCTTCTAAGGTTCGAGGGTAACGTTCATAATCCTCGCCTTCTCCAAACTGCAAAGGATTCACAAACACACTGCTAATAACGCGATCGGCCTTTTGGGAAGCAAGGTCAATCAAGCTCAAATGACCGGCATGTAAATTACCCATCGTCGGTACAAACCCAACCCGCAAACCGGCTTGTTTCCAAGCGGTTACTTGTTGACGTAAATCTTGAACCCTGCTTAATTCAATCATGCTTTCATCTCATGGATCGCCGCCGGAAAACGACGCTGTCGTACCGCTTGTGCATAACTCACCATAGCTTCTTTAATACTGCTAGAGCCCTGCAAAAAGTTATGACTAAAGCTAGGGGTATGCCCTGGCGTTAAGCCTAAAATATCGTAAACGACCAACACCTGACCATCCGTTTTGGCACCCGCGCCAATACCAATCACAGGAATGTTCAATGACTGGCTAATACGCTCCGCTAAAGCAGAAGGAACGCACTCCAACACCAACATATCCACCCCTGCCTCTTGCAAAGCTAAAGCCTCATCAAGCAAGCGTTGTGCTTCGGCCTCACTGCGACCTTGAACACGATACCCCTTTTTCAAAACTGACTGAGGTAGTAAACCTAGATGACCACAAACTGGAATACCCAGTTGAGTTAAAGCATCGACAAAACCAAGTACGCGAGTGCCGCCTTCAAGTTTTACCATATCGGCGCCGCCTTCCTTAATCAGACGCCCACTGCTGTGCAATACTTGCTCTAGGGTTGCATCCGACATAAAAGGTAAATCTGCAATGCACCAGGCCTGGTGCTGATTACCACGTTGCACCAGTTGGGTGTGATAAACCATGTCATCCAAACTAACGGACAGAGTATTTTGATGTCCTTGCACCACCATACCCAACGAATCCCCTACCAACAGAACGTCTACTTCTGCCTGGGCGGCCCAATGCGCAAAAGCGGCATCATAGGCCGTTAAACACACAATAGGCTGAGACTGTTTTTTTAAACTTTGGAAGTAAACTAAATTGCGTTTCATGTCTTAACCTTTACATATTTACTTTAGGTTCAGTCGACGATGGCGGCAGAATAAAGGAATCATCTAACTGAGCAATTAATTCTGCAAGCTTGCCTAAGCCGGGTAAATGGTCTTGCGGCCAAACTTGTGCCAGCGGAATCAGCACAAAGTCACGTTGGTGCATATAAGGATGAGGAATCACCAGGCCTGGTTGTTCGATCCGCTGGTCAGCATAAAGCAAAATATCCAAATCAATTAAGCGCTCACCCCAGTGACGCTGTTTAATCCGGCCTTGCTTTTGTTCAATGGCTTGTAAACTCGTTAATAAAACCTCAGGTGTTAAACAAGTTTCAAACACGCACACTGCGTTAACAAAGTCAGGCTGATCTTGCGGGCCTTGAGGCTTTGAATGCCATAAATCTGACATACTAAACTGCCGAACAGAATCCAAGGCTTGTAAACTTTGCACCGCCGTTTTTATTTGTTGTGCCGGGTCGTCTAGGTTACTGCCTAAGCCAATCGCCACTCGAAACCAGGTCTTATTCACGGATATCTGAGTCTCGTTTTCGACGATACATATTACGTCCTGTGCGACGCTTTTTGGGTGCTCGAGCCGGTTTTTTTATCTCATTTGCAAATGCCACTTGTTCAATTGCGTCTTTCTCTTGGTATTCGGTCCACCAATTAAAAAGCTCAGCCAGCTCAAGTTCACCCGCTGCTAATCGTATGCCGATAAAATCATAGGCCGCTCGAAAACGAGGATGCGCCCGCAATTGCGCGGCACGCGCGCCAAATCGTTTAGACAATCTAAACTGAAGACTCCAAATATCACGGATCTGTGCTGTAAAGCGTTTAGGAATTGAAGTACGTCGAATCTGCTGTTCCAAAACATCATTGGCTGCGGCATACATCGCATCTTGCGGTGACATACCTGAGTCCAAGTGAACCTGACGCCGTTGCATCATGGGTTCCCATAAAAAGGCCGCAAATAAAAACGCAGGATTAACGGGTTTATCTTCCTGGATGCGTTTGTCGGTACTTTTAAGAGATTCAATCACCAACTGACGCGGGAAATGCTCCACTTCGGTTTCAAGCATGGAATCAGTTAAAGGGAAAAGATGTTTGAATAAATCATAGTGGCGCAACTTTTCAAACACATCTACCCCCACTCCGCTATGAAACAGCTTGAGGACTTCTTCAAACATACGTGCGTGTGACACATCTTCTAATAAAGGTCCGAGTTCAAATAAAGGTTTTTCTGTTTTCGGCTCAATCGCAAAACCCAATTTGGCAGCAAAACGTATGGCGCGAATCATCCGAACCGGATCTTCTCTGTAACGTGTTTGCGGATCCCCGATCAAACGTAATTGGCCGGCTTTAATATCGGCCAGGCCACCCACATAATCTACTATCGAAAAATCTTTAATATCATAGTACAAAGCGTTTACAGTAAAGTCTCGACGCCAAACATCCTCGTCCAAAGTACCATAGACATTATCACGTAACACACGGCCAGCTGAATCAACTTGACGATCTTTACCTTGATCATCTCCTCCTCGAAAGGTGGCCACTTCGACAATCTGACGACCATAACGAACGTGTGCTAAGCGAAAGCGGCGTCCAATCAACTGACATTTATGTCTAAAAATCGATTTTACTTCTTCAGGAGAAGCGTCAGTCACCACATCAAAATCTTTCGGTTCCAAACCTAACAATAAATCTCGCACGCCGCCGCCGACTAAATAAGCATCATAACCGGCTCGTTTTAAACCATACAGCACGTCCAATGCACTTTTATCGATAGATTGTCGGGAGACTTTGTGATCATTACGAGAAATTCTATGCGACGCTGATTGACCAGTAACTTGAGCTGACTGAGTGGACGCTTTACTCAAAAAGCGACGGATTTTTCGAAAAATTCTCTGCATCATTAGCATATTCAATTAGGGTTATAAAACGCCATTTTAGCAAGAGTTTGCCTCAATGTTTGGTTAAAAGTTGAGTTCGTTATGCAAGCTGGTCAATATCCGTTAAAATTAGCCCTATTGATTTAAAAAAGGAACCGAAAGTGCCGACCAATATTGATGAAGTTCAAGCTGATCTAATTAAACGCCTTAATTATTTTGAAAACTGGAAAGACCGCTATAAATACATTATCGACATGGGAAAACAATTAGCCCCCATGCCTGAAGAATATAAAACCGAAGCGAACCGAATTCACGGTTGCCAATCACAAGTCTGGATTCAAATAGAAGAACGTGACGGTCGCCTCTATATGCAAGCCACCAGTGATGCCGCCATTGTGGCAGGCTTAATTGCTGTTTTATTGCGTGTTTACTCTGGACGTACACCCGAAGAAATCATCAACATGCCATTAGATTTTTTATCTCAAACCGGCTTATTGCAACATCTATCACCTAACCGTTCCACTGGTTTGTATCACATGATTAAACGTATCCAGGCTGAAGCGCAAGCTCGCGTTTAAAACTTTCTAAAACTTATGCACAAAAAAGCCCGCTTTATGCGGGCTTAGTTTCTAAAGGCACCAGGCCTGGTGCTTTTGTTGTGCTACTTCACTTTTCAATTAAGCGATTTTAAGCTCTTCTTGACGTGTCGCTTCTAAAGCCGCGATACGATCTTCTAGCGGTGGGTGCGACATAAACAAAGCACCAAACTTGCTAGGACGATCTGAAATACCAAATGCCGCCAACTGATCTGGCAATTCGCCTGGCTGCATTGCACTTAAACGACGCAAAGCGGCAATCATATTTTCTTTGCCGGCCAAGTAAGCTCCGCCATTATCGGCATGAAACTCACGACGACGCGAGAACCACATGGTGATAATGCTCGCCAAGATGCCAAAAATAATCTCGAAAATAAACGACGCGACAAAATACCCAATGCCATGACCTTCTTCATTTTTCAGAATAACTCGATCCACAAAATGACCAGCCACACGAGCGAAGAAAATAACAAAGGTGTTCACCACGCCCTGTAACAACGACATCGTAATCATGTCACCGTTGGCAATATGTGCTACTTCGTGGGCCAAAACGGCTTCCACCTCATTACGCGCCATATGACGTAACAATCCAGTAGACACCGCCACCAATGCATTGTTTTTGCTCATACCGGTTGCAAAGGCGTTAGGATCTGGCGCGTTGTATACCGCTACTTCTGGGTGACCAATGCCGGCCTTATCTGCAAAGCGATGAACCGTCTCAACCAACCACTTTTCATCCGCCGAGACTGGGTTATCGATAACTTGAGCCCCAGTCATTTTCTTCGCCATGAACTTAGATAAAGCTAAGGATACAAATGAACCTGCAAAACCAAACACAGCCGCAAATATCAATAGATTACCCAGGTCTAAATCGACCCCATTTGCTTGAAGTGTCGAACCCACACCAAACAAACTAAGAACAATCGATGCGACTGCAATAACCGCAATGTTCGTTAATAAAAATAAACCGATACGTTTCATGGATTGCTTTCCTCCTGTTAAAAACGCCATTGATAACTCAAAGTCGAAACCTTGCTCTAATATAAAGGTTTTTTATGGGCTTTCAAGAGCCAAATCACCAACTGTAAAATTTTTTCTTTTTTAACTCAGTTTTGCTTTTAACAGCTCGTTAACCTGTGCCGGATTTGCCTGACCTTTTGACAACTTCATGACCTGGCCGACAAAAAAGCCAAATAGCTTTTCTTGACCATTTTTATAAGCTTCCACTTGACCAGCATTCGCCGCCAACACATCATCCACTATTTTTTCAATCGCACCGCTATCAGTAATTTGTTTGAGACCATGTTTTTCAATGATTTCATCCGCTGAACCTTCACCTTGCCACATTGCATCAAACACTTGCTTGGCAATCTTACCTGAGATGGTGTTGTCCATAATACGTTTCACCAAACCACTCAAGGCTTCCGCCTTAACTGGCGAGTCCGCAATACTTAAATTGTCTCGGTTTAATGCTTTGGATAAATCACCTGTCATCCAGTTTGCGCACAATTTGGCATCCGCACCCTGCTTAACCATCACCTCATAATAAGCCGCTGTCGCTCGTGAAGCCGTTAACTGATGAGCGTCGTAATCTGATAAGCCATATTGCTCAACAAAGCGTGCACGCAATTGGGCAGGCAATTCGGGCAGGGTCTGACGCACCGCTTCAATATCAGCCTCTGTAATGATCACTGGCAATAAATCTGGATCCGGGAAGTAACGGTAATCATTGGCTTCTTCTTTTGCACGCATACTGCGTGTTTCATCTCGGTCCGCATCATATAAACGAGTTTCTTGTACAATTTTGCCGCCGCTTTCCAGAATATCAATATGGCGATCGAGCTCATACGCAATGGCTTTTTCAATAAAACGGAAAGAGTTAATATTCTTGAGCTCAGTACGTGTGCCAAAAGGTTCACCCGGTTTTCGAATCGAAATATTCACATCGACACGGAAGGAACCTTCTTGCATATTGCCATCACAAATACCTATAAATTGAACCAATTCATGAATGGCTTTTGCGTAAGCAATCGCTTCTTCGGCCGAACGCATATCCGGTTCAGAAACAATCTCTAATAACGGCGTACCAGAGCGGTTTAAATCGATACCGGTCATGCCATGAAAATCTTCATGCAATGATTTACCCGCATCTTCTTCTAAATGTGCACGCGTAATCCCAATGCGTTTGGCTTCCCCATTCACCTGAATATCAATCGCGCCCTTTGACACGACGGGCAATTCAAACTGAGAGATTTGATACCCCTTGGGTGAATCAGGGTAAAAATAATTTTTACGTGCAAACACTGACTTTTTAGGCAACTCCGCTCCCACGGATAAACCAAAAGCAATCGCCATTTCAACCGTTTTCTTATTTAAGACGGGCAACACACCTGGCAAAGCCAGGTCTACCGCACAAGCTTGAGTGTTCGGTTCCGCGCCATAGGCGGTCGAAGCACCAGAAAAAATCTTCGATTTTGTCGCCAGCTGTGCATGGATTTCTAGACCAATTACTGTTTCCCAACTCATGCTTGTCTCCCACCTTCAATCCACTCTGGGGTTTGTTTATGCCAATCGGTCACTTGCTGATATTGATGCGCGACATTTAAAATCTTAGCTTCACTAAAATAAGGGCCGACCAAATGCAAACCGACCGGACGCTCGTTAACAAACCCAGCGGGAACAGACATCGCAGGCAAACCGGCTAAATTAACCGGAATGGTATATAAATCAGCCAAATACATACTCACCGGATCATCGGTTTTTTCGCCCAGATTAAAGGCTGGAGTTGGTGCAACCGGGCCTAAAATCACATCACAAGACTCAAACGCTTTCGTAAAGTCATCTCTTACTAAACGACGCACTTTTTGCGCCTTTAAATAATAAGCATCATAGTACCCCGCCGACAAGGCATAAGCGCCGACCATAATTCGACGTTTTACTTCAGCACCAAAGCCTTCTGCACGTGAACGTGTATATAAGTCGTTTAGATCTTGTGGGTTCTCGCAACGATAGCCGTAACGTACGCCATCAAAACGTGACAAGTTAGATGAAGCTTCAGCTGGCGCTAACACATAGTATGCCGAGACGGCTAAGTGTTGATTTGGTAAATGCACTTCAACTAATTCAGCCCCTTGTTTTTCCAACTCAGCTATTGCTTGTTTAATGACTTTAGCTACTTCAGGGTCGAGTCCTTCGCCAAAATATTCAGCTGGTACACCAATGCGCAAACCTTTGATGGCGTCATTTAAACTCGCGGTATAGTCAACCTTATCCATTTTTAGACTGGTTGAGTCGCGCTCATCAAAATCAACCATGGCATTCAATAACCAAGCATTGTCTTCCGCGCTACGCGCCATTGGGCCACCTTGGTCAAAACTAGAGGCGTAGGAGATCATGCCAAAACGTGAAATCGCGCCATAAGTCGGTTTGATACCACTGATGCCACAAAATGAAGCCGGTTGACGAATTGAACCACCCGTATCAGTGCCACTAGCAAAAGGTACCAGGCCTGCAGCCACAGCGGCCGCCGACCCACCAGATGAGCCACCCGGCACCGCTTTTAAGTCCCAAGGGTTTTTGGTCGCGCCATAATAACTGGACTCAGTAGATGAACCCATCGCAAATTCATCCATATTAGTTTTACCCAAAATCGGCATATCTAAAGCTTTTAGTTGAGTCACCACGTGTGCATCATACGGCGCGATAAAATTATCCAGCATTTTTGAACCACAGCTGGTCTTTACCCCATCAGTACAAAAAATGTCTTTATGTGCCATCGGAATCCCCGTTAAGGGATGCGCATTACCCGCCGCCAACTTTGCATCGGCGACTTCGGCCATTTGTAACGCTAACTCGGGCGTTATCGTCACAAAGCTGTTAAGTTCAGCGTCAAGCTTTTGAATACGGTCTAAAAAATACCGAGTTAACTCCACACTGCTGATTTTTTTACTCTGCAAAAGTGCACTTAGTTCTTTTATTGATAAGTTATGCATGTTGTTTATCACTCAATTACTTGGGGAACAAGATAAAGTCCCGCTTCTGTAGACGGCGCAATAACTTGAAATTTTTCACGCTGATTATCTTCTGTCACTAAATCATCTCGTAAGCGTTGAGTTTGATCTAATGGATGAGCCATGGGTTCAATTCCCGAAGTATCGGCTTTTTCCAATTGGGCGAACACGTCTAATATATTGGATAATTTTTTTCCAACCACCTCGAACTCGGCCGGTTCGACTGCAATCGCCGCCAACTGGGCGATCTTCTTAACTTCAGAGACTTGCAAAGACACCGTCTACTCCTAAAAATCATGCGAATTATTGATCGATTTGGGTCGTGATAAGGGTCGAATCATTTACTTAAAACGAACGAACCACTCAGAAACCTCAATATAGCCCAGTTTGACTTAAGATTTCCTTTCATGTTGACTCAATCGCAAAAGCATTATAAGTTACCACAGATGCGCAATTCGTACAAAATTTGCCGCGGACAAAAGCCCGCATAACCACCAAAAACGGACACTTTGCACAAAAGCTTCAAAAACCTGGCGTTTTTGTTATATTTGACATGCAAATTATAAAAAATCCGTTTTTATTTGGTATAAAATACCAGCACTAATTTTGAACCTTTTTAGGATAAACTCATGTTTCGTAAAATTCTCGGCCTTTTCTCTAACGATCTCTCTATTGACCTTGGCACCGCCAACACTCTAATTTACGCACGCGGACAAGGCATTCTTCTAAACGAGCCTTCGGTTGTTGCCATTCGTGATAACGGGCGCGGAAACCGGAGTATTGTTGCGGTGGGGAATGAAGCGAAACAAATGTTAGGTCGTACGCCAGGCAATATTCAAGCGATCCGTCCACTTAAAGATGGCGTAATTGCTGACTTCCATGTAACTGAAAAAATGCTTCAAGCTTTTATTCGTAAAGTACATGAAGCCAAATTCTTCCAGCCTAGTCCGCGCGTATTAGTTTGTGTGCCATGCGGCTCCACGCAAGTCGAACGTCGTGCCATTCGTGAGTCAGCTGCTGGGGCTGGTGCTCGTCAAGTTTTCTTAATCGAAGAACCTATGGCCGCCGCAATCGGTGCGGGCATGCCAGTGAGTGAAGCCAGTGGTTCGATGGTCGTTGATATCGGTGGCGGTACAACCGAAGTCGCAACCCTTTCCTTAAATGGCATTGTGTATTCAGATTCGGTTAAAGTCGGTGGCGACCGCTTTGATGACGCCATCATTAAGTTTGTTCGCCGTAACTATGGCATGTTAATTGGCGAAGCCAGTGCTGAAAAAATCAAGCATGAAATCGGCACCGCTTACTATGAGCCCGAGCCAAAAACCATTGAAGTTCGTGGTCGTAATTTAGCCGAAGGTGTACCTAGAAGTTTCGTATTAAACAGCAACGAAATCTTAGAAGCCTTACAAGAGCCTTTATCTGCGATCGTTGGTGCGGTTCGCAGTGCACTTGAGCGCACGCCACCAGAGTTAGGTGCCGATGTAGCTGAACACGGCATAGTCCTAACTGGCGGTGGTTCTTTACTTCGCAACCTAAGCACACGCTTAAGTGAAGAAACGGGTGTTCCAGTGATTGTCGCTGACGACCCACTTACTTGTGTGGCTCGTGGTGGTGGACGTGCGCTAGAGTTAATGGATGAAAAAGGTATGGACGTATTTTCGCACGATTAATTTCGTGCCTTAATTAAGCTAGGAGCTTTCCCATTAGCCTTAACGCCACACCGCCTCAGCAAGATGGACTCCACTTTGTTACGGTATTCATCTTAAGCATTTTCTTAATGGCCTCTGACTACTATGGTCAATATATGGGGTCGTTCCGTAATGTGATCACCTCGACCCTTGAGCCACTTGAAAGAGTGGCTGATTTACCGGTCCAAGTCCACCATTGGTACATGCAAGGTGTAACCGATCTAGCCTTACTTGAAAACGAACTACTCCAAGTTAAAACCGAAAACTTAATGCTTAAAGCGCGTCTGCAACGTCTCGACAGCTTAGAACTTGAGTTGGATCGTCTGCAGCGCTTATTAGGCACGACCGGACGTATGAGTGCGCAATCACTGCGTGTCGCAAGCGTGCTTTATTATAGTTCCAGTCCAGTTTCTCAATACCTAACCATCAACAAAGGCAGCATGGACGGCGTAAAAACCAATCAAGCAATTATTGATGCTTATGGCGTACTCGGACAAGTAACCAGTCTCACCCCTACCTCTAGCCGAGTGTTACTGATTACTGATCCAGATCATCAATTACCAGTACGTGTACAAAGAACTGGACAGCGCGGTATCTTAACAGGTTTAGGACATGACAAACTTAACCTCGACTTTGTTCCATTATCCAGTCGAGTCGAGGTAGGCGATATCCTTGTCACCTCTGGACTGGGTGGTGTGTTTCCGTCAGGCTATCCCGCCGCCGAAGTCACTCAAGTCATTCATAGCCCTGGCATGAGCTATCTGACCATTAAAGCTAAGCCTTTGAGTGATATTAATAGTAGCTATGAAGTGTTAGTGCTATCCAATTCGCGAGACGAACATGAGTGATAAATACCAAGAAATCGAATTACACCAAGTTCGCTGGTTGGTAATCAGCAGCTACTTAATGGGGATTATTTTTAATATATTCGCCCTCAGAGAACCCCTGCTTATCATTTTGCCACCACTTGGCTTAATGCTGGTGTTGTTTTGGAGTGTACAGCTGCTACGTAACACGCACTTAATTACTGCCTTTCTAATCGGCCTGCTTTATGATGGTTTGTATCAAACTTTACTAGGCAGCCACTCTCTACTTTTTGTGTTATTGACCTTTTTTATGCTCCGCATGCGTTTAAGATTTCGCAGTTATCGCTTATGGCAGCAAGGTGTTGTGATTGGATTTTATATGGGCGCGTATCAGCTATTGCACCAGTTTTTCTTTTCGCCAACCCTAACAGAACAAACGGCTCTACTCTACTGGTTAATGCCATTTTTCAGCGCCCTTATTTGGCCAGGCCTGGTGGTTTTAATGCGTGGATTATCTAATCGCATCTCAACATTGTAGATACGGACAAAATGAATAACCTTAAGTTCGACGAAACGCAATCTCGCATCCGACAGAAGGCGATGTTTACCAATCGCTTATTGTTTGCTGGCTTCATTGTGTTTACAGTATTTGGTTTATTCATCGCACGCATGGCCTATTTACAATGGTTCAACCACGAACAGTATCTGGGATTATCCGAAGGTAACCGCATATCAGTCGAACCCCTTGCACCTGAGCGCGGAAAAATATACGACAGAAACGGCGTGGTCCTAGTGGATAACCAGCCAGTCTACTCCCTGTCCTTTATGCGTGAATCCATTTACGATATTGATTATGTCATCACTGCAATTCAGGAGTTATTACCCTCGATTCGTGCCGAAACCCTAGCGCAATTTAAAAGCCGTCTAAAACGCACTCCTCGTCATCGCGCGATTATCCTACCCTATACACTTGATGAGTCAGAAGCAGCACGTTTTGCGGTTAATAGCTATCGTTTTCCTGGCGTAACTCTCAATGCACGTCTTAAGCGGGTCTACACTCAAAATAAATCAGCCGTACATTTATTGGGCTATGTGGGCCGCATCAGCCAAAATGACAATTTAACCATTGATCGCAGTCGCTACCGTGGCACAGAAACAACCGGCAAAACTGGGATTGAGCACTTTTATGAAAACAAGCTACAAGGCTATCCGGGCTTACAGCGTATCGAAACCAATGCCCAAGGCCGAACTATCAGAACTCTTGAAACCATTCCGCCTACATCGGGTGAAAACCTGACGTTAACGATCGATATTAGACTACAAAAATATCTAGAAAACCTATTCGAAGGCCGACGTGGCGCGGCCGTTGCGATTGACCCTGAAAATGGTGAAATTTTAGCCTTTGTCAGCAGCCCAATGTATAACCCAAACTTGTTCGTCGATGGCATCAGTCATGCCAATTACAACGCCCTACTTCATGATCGCAACAAGCCTCTGATTAACCGAGCGTCACGTGGCCAATATCCACCGGGTTCAACCACCAAACCTTTTATTGGCCTCGGCGCTTTAGAACAAGATTACACCACCATGACCGAGTCAATATTTGACCCAGGGTATTTTGAATACCAAAACCGTCGTTATCGAAATTGGCGTCGTGATGGCCATGGTTGGTCCGATTTAAAGCGCGCAATTGTAGAGTCAGTCGACACTTATTATTACAAACTAAGCTTGGATATGGGTATTGATGCCATTCACGACATACTGGCCCCCTTTGGTTTTGGTTCGCAGACTGGCGTTGATATCCCAGGTGAAGCCAATGGCATTCTGCCATCCCAAGAGTGGAAAATGGCGACTTATGGTAAGGCTTGGTTCCGAGGTGAAACCATCATTTCTTCAATAGGACAAGGTTTTAACTTAGCCACGCCTTTGCAGCTGGCAAAAGCCACATCTATTCTGGCAAACCGAGGGCGGATCATTAATCCGCATGCTCTAAAAGGTCAAGCCATTGAATCGCCGGAGCAAATTCCGATCAAGAGCCGTGAACACTGGGAATATATAATTGACGCTATGACCGATGCGGTCCACACTCCTCGTGGGACGGCCTGGAGCTCTGGACGCCATATTACCGGCTATAAAATTGCAGGTAAAACCGGCACCGCCCAGGTATTTAGTCTCAACGACGGCGAATACAACGAAGAAGAGTTAGATAAACGTTTACATGATCACTCATTATTTATCGGTTTTGGCCCGGTTACCCGCCCTAAAATCGCCATCAGCGTCATTGTTGAAAATGCCGGTGGGGGCGGACGTGTCGCGGCTCCTCTCGCTATTCAAGCCATGAACCACTATATTAAAGAGTTGCAGTAACATGATCCGCTCACTAACTTCGCCCACTGACTCACTCTATGTCACCCCCAAAAACTGGTTACAAAAACTGCATATTGATGGCTGGTTGTTGCTTGGTTTATTGTTGCTGCTATCAACCAGTTTATTAACCGTTTTCAGTGCATCAGGCGGTGACTGGCAAACAACTCAACAACATGGTTTTCGCATTTTATTTGCACTCGGCCTAATGCTGGCCGTCGCACAAGTCTCGCCATCCAATCTTGCGCTGATTACACCCTGGGCTTTTTTAGCGGGCTTAATCATGCTTATCGCCGTATTACTCTTTGGTGATATAGGTAAAGGCGCACAACGCTGGTTAGACTTTGGGTTTATACGCTTTCAACCTTCTGAACTGATGAAGCTTGCGTTACCCATGATGGTTGCCTGGTTGTTTGCTTACTCCGATTTCCCGGCCCCTGCCAGCCGATTTATTATTGGCTTGGTCATTATTGCTGTAACCGCCAGTTTAATTGTGGTGCAACCCGACTTAGGAACCTCGATATTGATCGCAATGAGCGGCTTGTTTGTTATTTTCTTTGCCGGACTGCCCTGGAAAATTATTCTAGGTGCCATAACCGCGATTATTGTCAGCATGCCGATCGCTTGGAATTTTATGCATGCCTATCAAAAACAGCGTGTCTTGACCTTTATGAATCCTGAATCCGATCCGCTCGGCAGCGGTTATCACATTATCCAATCCAAGATAGCCATAGGCTCTGGCGGCATTGATGGCAAAGGATTTATGGGAAGTACCCAGGCGCACCTTGAGTTTTTACCAGAAAGTACCACCGATTTTATCTTCTCTGTATTTGCCGAGGAATTCGGTTTAATCGGTGTTGTGGTGCTTTTAAGCCTTTACAGTTTTGTGTTAATTCGAGGCTTAATGATTGCCTATTTTGCTCAAGACAACTTCAGTCGCCTAGTGGCTGGAAGTTTTAGCATGACATTATTCATTTACATCACCGTCAACATTGGCATGGTGAGTGGCTTACTGCCCGTTGTGGGCTTGCCACTTCCATTCGTGAGCTATGGTGGGAGCTCGATGGTCACCCTCATGATCAGTTTTGGCATTTTAATGTCCATTCACACCCACAAAAAAATGTTGACAGATTGACACCGAAAACCTCGACAAAGGTTTTGATTTACGAGCTTTTGTGATAAATTAAGCTGATTATTAAACTTAATAAATTAATGGTAACCATCCCTCTATGAAAGCTTCGTTTTACAAACTGTTTTTTGTTTTACTTGCCTTGGCTTTAAGCATCTCGCTTGCTCGCGCCAATACACCATTTGTATCACCCGTTCCCCCTTCTATCGCTGGTACTGCGCACTTTGTGATGGACTATCACAGCGGCGCGATTATCACCGAAAAAGATGCAGACATGCAGATTGAGCCCGCGAGCTTAACTAAAATCATGACTGGCTATGTTGTGTTTAACGAGCTGAAATTGGGCCGCATCCAAATGGGTGACATGGTTACCATTAGCAAAAAAGCTTGGCGCATGCCTGGCTCGAGAATGTTTATTGAAGTGGGTAAACAAGTATCGGTTGAAGACTTGATTAAAGGCATGGTGATCCAGTCGGGTAATGATGCCAGTGTTGCGCTCGCAGAACATATTGCACGTACCGAAGAAAACTTTGCCGATATTATGAACCAGTATGCCGAACAGCTTGGCATGACCAATACCCACTTTGTGAATGCCACTGGCTTACCTGATCCGGCACACTTAACAACCGCCCGGGATTTAAGCATCCTAACCAAAGCCTTAATTCGTGATTTCCCGGACTTTTACCCTTGGTATTCAGAAAAGCGTTTTACGTTTAACGGCATTACCCAATACAACCGTAACCGTTTACTTTGGCAGGATCCGACTGTTGATGGCCTCAAAACGGGTCATACCGAGTCAGCGGGCTATTGCTTAGTGTCATCCGCAAAGCGTAATGATATGCGCGTGATTGCGATTGTAGTTGGAACGGACAGCGCAACTCAGCGTGTGTCAGAAAGTCAAAAATTGCTTAACTATGCATTCCGTTTTTTCGAAACTCACAAATTATTTGAAAGTTCGCAACGCTTAGTCGATGCGCGTATTTGGGGTGGCGAACGTGATACCTTAGGTGTGGGTTTAGCCGAAGAACTCTTTGTTACCGTGCCGCGTGGTCAGTATCAAAACCTCAAAGTGGAAACCTCTTTACCACCACAAGTTAACGCGCCTGTGCAACATGGTGACAATATTGGTCAATTGGTCATTAACCTAAATGATGAAGTACTGTTAGAAAAGCCTTTGATTGCCTTGTCTGCGATTGAAGAAGGTTCTTTTTTCAAGAAATTATTTGACCGTGTTAAGTTATTTTTTCAAAACCTATTCGGATGGCTCTAATCTGATATGAACTCACAAATCGTCTATTTAGAT
The DNA here is from genome assembly GCF_036568485.1 of Thiomicrospira sp. Classification (GTDB taxonomy): domain Bacteria; phylum Pseudomonadota; class Gammaproteobacteria; order Thiomicrospirales; family Thiomicrospiraceae; genus Thiomicrospira. Next base: position 26,437 of record NZ_DATCSL010000077.1, on the reverse strand, counting down.
GGCGAGTTTATGCCGATGGATCAAGCCCGCGTATCCCCAATGGATCGCGGGTTTTTATTTGGTGACGGTGTATACGAAGTCATTCCGGTTTATCAACGCCAAGTGTTTGAATGGCCAGCGCATTTAGCCCGCCTAAAACATTCTTTAAATGCCACCTCGATAACCAACCCCTTAAGCGACCAGGCCTGGTTGGAGATGATTGAAGAGTTGATAAAACGTCATGACTGGAACGATCAGTTCATTTACTTGCAGGTCAGCCGGGGTGTACAAATCCCGCGTGATCACTTGCCGGCTAAAGACTTAGTTCCAACGGTCTATGCTTACACCAACCCACTTAAACCCGTAGCGGATCACATTATACAAAACGGCATTAAAGTGATTAGCCTAGAAGACATCCGCTGGTTACGTTGCGACATTAAAGCCTTAACTCTTTTGCCCAACGTCATGGCGAAACTCCAAGCCCAAGCCGCGGGGGTTGATGACGTTATTTTGGTACGCGCGGATGGTTACGTTAGTGAAGGTTCGGCCAGTAATTTATTTATGGTAAAAAACCAAACCCTCATCACGCCGCCTAACTCACACAAAATTTTGCCGGGCATTACACGTCTGGTGATTGAAAAACTCGCCCAACGTCACCATATTGACTTGATCGAGCGAGATATTCAGCAAGACGAACTCAATTCAGCCGATGAGCTTTGGCTAACCAGTTCAACTAAAGAAGCTTTGCCGATTACACAATTGAATGGTCAAGCGGTAGGATCAGGAACACCTGGACCGGTTTGGCAAGCATTGCGCCAACATTATCAAACATATAAAAACGAAATTTTAAACCTCAACAAAGCCTATGACTGATTTACACCACCCAGAGATTGATACCTTAATCGAATTCCCCTGTGACTTTGAGCTTAAAGCCATGGGACGTCACTGCGAGGAATTTATCGACCTGGTCTTCAATATCACTCAAAAACACGTGCCGGATGTTAGTCGTGATAATCTGCGTCTCAACGAATCCAAAGGCAGCAAATTTGTATCCGTAAAAATCAAATTTTACGCCACCCACGTTAATCAAATCCACGGCATTTACGGGGAACTAAACGAACACCCTGATGTGCTTATGACGCTTTAACAAGCACCAGGCCTGGTGATGTCAATCGAAATAAAAAACCTAGGGTTGCAAGACTACCAAACCACTTGGCAAGCCATGCAAGATTTCACCGCTCAACGCCAAGCTGATACAGCCGACCAAATTTGGATATTGGAACATCTGCCCGTGTTTACACAAGGCCTAAATGGTCAATCTGAGCATATTCAGCAACCTTTAGGCGACATCCCACTGGTGCAATCCGATCGCGGTGGTCAAGTGACTTATCACGCCCCCGGTCAATTGATAGTTTATACGCTGATTGATCTCAAGCGTCGTCAACTGGGGGTGAGAGCTTTCGTCAGCCTGCTTGAACAGGCCTGCATCGCCCAACTCGCCGACATGGGGATTTCAGCTCAGTCTCGAAAAGACGCGCCCGGCATTTATGTCGAAGGTCAAAAAATTGCCTCTCTGGGTCTAAAAATCAAGCGCCAATGCAGTTATCACGGCCTGGCCTTAAATGTAAATATGGATTTAAGGCCGTTTGAACGTATTACCCCTTGTGGCCTCAATGGCATGCAAATGACCCAAGTGAGTCAGTTTGACCCCACGCAAACGGTTGAAAGCCTTGCACCAGGCCTGGTAGATCGCATTCAGCACGGCTTGTTAAATTGGCCTATAATAAGCCATCCATTAAACAACGAATAAACACAACCCGATTCGATTAGATCGGTTGTTCTGGTGAAAACATGCAGCAAATACAAGAAATATCCTTGGATCAGATTACTGGTTTAAAAGCGCGTAATGCCGCGATGAGCAAAGGCGAATATAAAACCAAATCACTTAAACACCGCCCCGATCCTGAGCGTGAACGTCTTGCAAAACCCAACTGGATTCGTGCCAAGCTTCCCAAAGCTAAAGATATTCACCGCATCGCTGAACTCAAAAGCATATTACGCGAAAATAAGCTGCATACCGTTTGTGAAGAAGCTTCTTGTCCAAATCTGGGTGAGTGTTTCGGCCACGGCACCGCCACCTTTATGATCATGGGGGACATCTGCACACGTAAATGCCCCTTCTGCGATGTGACCCATGGTCGCCCAAAGCCGCTGGATAGTAATGAACCTATGCACATGGCTAAAACCATTCAAGCGATGCGACTTAAATATGTCGTTATCACCTCAGTGGATCGTGATGATTTGCGCGATGGCGGCGCACAACACTTCCTTGACTGTATCCAAGCTGTGCGCCAGCACGCCCCACAAACCGAAATCGAAACCCTAGTACCGGATTTTCGTGGCCGCTTAAGTGTGGCGCTTGAAACCTTAAGTCTCAGCCCGCCCGACGTATTAAATCACAACCTTGAAACCGTACCGAGCTTATACGAACAAGCTCGCCCAGGGGCGAACTATCAAGCCTCGCTTGATTTGCTGCAACGCTTTAAACAAACCAACCCTCAAGTCAAAACTAAATCCGGTTTAATGGTCGGGTTAGGTGAAAGCTTTGATGAAATGGTTCAGGTGCTAAAAGATCTACGCGCCCACCAAGTTGACATGCTGACGGTCGGCCAATATTTGCAACCGAGCCTCCACCACTTAGCGGTGGAACGTTATTGGACGCCGGACGAATTCAAGCAGCTCGAAACACAGGCTTACGAATTGGGCTTTAGCCATGTGGCTTGCGGCCCGATGGTGCGCTCGTCTTACCATGCCGATTTACAAGCAAAAGGTGAATTCAATGAAGCATGACAGCATAACGCGCTCACAAACAGATGCGATTCAACGCTTTTTATTTCAAGAACACGATATTCGTGGCCAGCATATTCATTTGCACCAGGCCTGGCAGTCAATGCTTGCGGATCGCCATTACCCGCCAGTATTGATTAAACTATTAGGCGAACTCACAGGTTTTGCCGCTTTACTGGCAAACGGTTTAAAACATCCTGGGCGCATTATTTTGCAAGTCCAAGGTCAAGGGCCTGTCAATTTGCTTGTAGTCGAAGTTACGCATGAACTCAAACTCAAAGGGCTCGCTAAAACCAATGCTCCCATTACGGATCAGCTTTCGGCAAATCAACTACTTGGCGAAGGCCAAATACTGGTCACACTCGAAAACAGCTTAACCGATCATTTATATCAGTCTTATGTGCCACGCGAAGGCGAACATTTAATTGAGGCCTTGCAGAACTTTTTAAGCCAATCTGAACAGCTAGACTCAAAGTTATCACTTGAAGTGAGTGAACAGGCGATTGGTGGATTGTACTTGCAAAAAATGCCCCAGACAGATTCACAAGACGAAGATGCGTGGGATCGAATTAGTCACCTGGCAAACACCCTTAAACCTGATGAATTATTAGACCTGGATACCCCTATCCTACTGACACGTTTGTTCCATGAAGAACTCGTTGAGCTTTACGAACCTAAACCCGTTCAATACGAATGCGTGCAAGACCGTCAACGTGTCGCAGCAATGATTCAGTCATTAGGTGAAGAGGAAGCCCGCCAAATTTTAGCGGATGAAGGCGAAATTGTGGTTTTTAACGATATGTGTAACTATCACGAACGTTTTAGTGCAGCTGATATTGATGAGTTGTTTAAGTCCCATTAAACCCAGTAACGCGATGCGTTGCCAGCTATGCACCGGCAACGCTTCAAACTTCATTAGTCTGCCGAGTCTCGCGTAAATACCCAATCTTTTTCCGATGACAGCTGCGGGGCAAATTTATAACCAGCATAGTCAAAATATTTCAAATCTTCCGCATTTTCAAGCTGATGATCAATCGCATAACGCACCATTAAACCCCGCGCCTTTTTAGCGTAAAAACTGATGATTTTATATTCACCCTTTTTTAAATCCTTAAATATAGGCGTCACAACCGGTGCATCTAACAACTTGGGTTTGATCGCTTTAAAATACTCATTCGACGCCAAATTCACCACTGGCTTACCGGCTTGTACAAGCGTTTTATTCAGGGCCTTGGTCAGACTGTCGCCCCAAAAGGCATACAAATCTTTGCCTTGCGGATTCGCCAGCTTAGTCCCCATTTCTAAACGATAAGGTCGCATTAAATCCAAAGGTTTTAACAAGCCATATAAACCCGACAAAATACGCAAGTGGGTTTGAGCATAATCCAAACCTTTTTTATCTAAACTGCCCGCATCCAAGCCTTGATACACATCGCCTTTAAACATAAGCACCGCTTGTTTTGACACGCCATCATTTTCAGTTGGCTTGCACCAGGCCTGGTTGCGATCAAAATTCAATTGCGCTAAATCATCACTAATATGCATCAATTGACTCAATTCATTGGGTTCGAGAGGTTTTACAACTTGCATTAATTCAGCCGATTGGCTTAAAAAATCAGCGTGGGTAAAATTTAGATTGGCTGGTCGAGCGGACTCGTCCAAGGCTTTAGCCGGGGAAATCAACATCAACATCGCTTATCTCCAAGATCTCTATCAAACAGAATAAATTAAATTTAGGCACAAATATTGAGCTCTAAACGGCGCATTTTAGCTTGCAATCGCCTACTTATAATGTGTCCCATTATAGCATCCGACTGGGCCTTACCGATGATTTATAGGGCATCTCAGGCGTTGTGATTTATGGCGAGGTTTGTTAGTCTTATCGACCCATAAAAAAGACAAGGAATAACTTATGCGTTTGGCAATCGGACTCGCCAGTATCATTATTACTCAATCGGCCTTCGCTATCGTGAACATTGAAAATTTAAGAATGGATGAAAGCGAAGCTGGTTGGGGCACCTCTACCACACTGGGTGCCAATGGCAAACGCGGCAATACAGAAGAAGATAACGTATCAATTACAGGTGGTATCCAGCATATTTCTGACAATTTACAAAGACGTGATCTATTGCTCTACGATGCCAGTCAAAGCGAATCCAAAGGCGAAACCTACTCAGAATCTTACTTTGCTCATTATCGACACACAGAGCAACTGACCGATAAGTGGGCTTGGGAAACCTTTTTGCAACATGAAAGTGAACCCTTAAATAACGACAGCTTACGAAATTTAGTGGGCATGAATGGCCGTTATAGGCTAAACGCTTTTCCATTTAACGGATTTGGTGGCATCGGACTTATGTATGAAGAACGCTCGATTGAGCTGTTGGGTGAAAAAGTCGAAGATACGGGAACGCGCTTTAACTTCTATCTTGATTCCAAATATCGTTTAAGTGAGAACACCGACTGGAAAATCAGTCTATATGCACAACCTAAAACCGACGACTTCAGCAATTTGCGTACGGTTACCAGCACCGGTTTAACCACTCGTATTAACCGTGTCTTTGCCTTTACTCTGGATGCCGCCTACACCCACGACTCCGAGCCACTCACCGACCAAGAAAATTACGACTTTTCTTATCGAACCGGGATTAATATCCGTTTCTAAAGCCGTCTAAAGCCACGCGAATTCGGTTATCTACCGACTTCGCGCTTCGCTAGTACAGATTCAATTTGCTCTAAACGCTCAAGCGTACCCACATCACTCCACAAGCCCTGATAAACTTCACCACTGACCAGCCCGGCTTGCATGGCTTCGCGTAAAATTGGCGCCAAAGCTAAACGCTGTGTTGACCTGTTTTTGAATAGATCGGGGTGAATTAAGCTGATACCAGCAAATGTCCAATCGCCCTGAGGTTCAACCTTTCCCTGCTGACTCAGCCCAAAATCGCCTTTTGATTTAAAGGCCGGTGTTGGCACTAAAACCAAGTGTGCCAAGCAACCCGGCGCTAATTGGGTCGGCAAACTGGCAAAATCCATCTCAGTATATACATCGCCATTAATCACTAAAAACGCCTCTTCCCCTAATAAAGGCAACGCATGAATAATGCCGCCAGCTGTCTCAAGCCCGCCTTCTGGTTCGGCTGAATAAACAATAGGCAAACCAAATTGCTCACCTTGCGCAAAGGCCTTTTCAAACTGTTCACCCAACCAGGCATGATTGATAACCAAGCCTTCAACCCTTAAGCGAGCGAGTTTTTCGATATGGTATTGAATCAAAGGTTTGCCCGCAACGGGTATGAGAGGTTTAGGGGTCTGATCGGTTAAAGGGCGTAAGCGCTCACCACGCCCAGCGGCTAAAATCATGGCTTGCATTATTTAACCTCCGCCACTTTAGCACTCACTTTATGAGTCCAGTTGACTAGATCTCGCATCTCACTATAGTGAGACCCTACTTCGGTAATGTAGTTTAGGGTGGCCGGAATGTCGTTTAAATAACCGTCCTTGCCGTCTCTATGGTACAAACGTGCAAAAATACCCGACGCTTTTAGATGACGCTGAATGCCCATTAAATCCATAGACTTAGCAAAACCAGACCATTCGGACTGGCTTAAACGACCAGCTTGGCAAAGCATCAAAAAGTACTGTCTCTGCCACTCTCGCACTTGTTCAGGTGGCCAAACGATATAGCAGTCGCGCAATAATGACACGGCGTCATAAGTTAACGCGCCATGCACCGCATCCTGAAAATCCAAAATCCCCGGATTATGCTGATCAGTTAACATTAAATTGCGACTGTGATAATCGCGGTGCACATAAACCTGAGGTTGAGCCAGCGCAGATTGCACAAGACAATGTTTGACCGACAACCAGGCCTGGTGCTCTAGTTGATTCATGCCTAAATCACAATGACGTTCGCCTAACCAATCGGTAAACAAATCCATTTCACGATTCAGCAAGGCGGCATCATAAGCTGGTAAATGTGTGCTTTTCGCTTGCGTTTGCAACACCACTAAAGCGCGTAAAGCATCGCTGTAATAGGCCTCCGCATTCGATTCGTTTAATACCGATAAATAGGTAGTCGAGCCCAAATCGGTCAACAATAAAAAACCTTGGTTTAAGTCCTGCTCTAACACTCTAGGCACATGCAAACCCAGCGCATCTAATTCGGCCGATACCGCTATAAAAGGCCGACAATCTTCTTGCTGTGGCGGCGCATCCATAATAATGAAGCTTTGCTGATGGCTAGCGTCGTTAAATCGGACACGAAAATAACGCCGAAAGCTGGCATCACTTGAAGCTGGCTTTGGTAAGGATAATTCGCCTTGTTTAAATCGGTTCAAACCCGCTAGCCAGGTTTGCAGTTGTTCAAATCTTAAATCCATAAATTCTGCTTTGTAAATGACAGCGATGATTCGCTAAATAAGCCAAGCAATAAAATACACCTTACAACCTAGCTTTCGGGCTCAATAAAGCCTCTATTAAACGACGAACTCAGGTAGAATAATCGGCTAAGTCGCCAATTAGATAATTTTGCCTTTAGAATGTCAATTTTTTCCAAGTTATCCCTTGTTTGGTTTGCGTTTACCGCAAGCAGTTTGGCCTATTCCCAAACCGCTCAGTTAATGCCAAACCCCGACAATCCTTGTCTACCGGACTGGATTGCCACCCCACAAACCTTGCCGTCACCAGGTTCGTTGACTCAAGTTGAAGGCGACCAACTAATCCAAACTCGGGCCAATCAAATCAGCCTAACGGGGCATGTGCGCCTATCAGAACCAGGCCTGGTAGTGTTAAGTGATCAATTGTTTTATGACCGAGATAAGCAACATATTCGCGCTTTTGGTCAAGTTGAACTGCATCAAAACAACAGCATTTTATTGGGTGACCAAGCCGAATTCAATCAAACCAGCCAAATCGGTTACATCAACCAAGTTCAATATCAACTCTCAGAAAGTCGTGCGCACGGTTCAGCAGAGCGCTTGGACTTTAACCAGGCCAAACGTATCAGCCAGTTAAATCAAGCCAGTTTTACAACCTGCCCTCTCACTGATCCAGCTTGGAATATGCACTTTGGTGAACTAGAAATTAACGACCCCAAGCGCCGTTTGTACGGTTACAACACCTGGTTAGAGTTTAAAGGTGTGCCGGTTTTTTATACGCCCTATATTGATATTCCGTTGGATGATCGCGCCAGCGGGTTTTTATTCCCTTATATTGGCAGCCATAAAACTGCCGCACAAACTCAATCTGAACCGCTCACCGTGGTCGCCGCGCCTTATTACTTTAATATCGCGCCCAATATGGATGACACTTTGAGCTTAATCGGAATCCAAGATCGCGGTCTGGTACTCGACAATGAGTTTCGTTATTTGCAACCTCGCCATAGTGGCGAACTTCAATTTAGCCTACTCAATGACCAACTAACCAGTAGCGAAGGCTTACGCTATGTCGATCGTGCTGGCGACATTATTAGCGAACAACCCATCAGCGAACGTTGGCGCGCCAGCTATTCAGGTCGGCAAAATTGGGGCGCAGGTTTTAGTTCCGCCCTAAATTGGCAAGAAGTCTCCGACCCGGATTTTTATAACGACATTCCACTCTCATTTACCGCCTCCGAGTCTCGTGTTGGCTCACAAACCACCAGCCTTAACCGCAGCGCGCGCCTAAGTTTTAATCGCGGGCCGGTACAGGCTCATATTCAACACTATGGTTACTTACCGCTGCGCAACGGCGAACGTAACTACCTCGAAAAATCGCCAGAAGTCGGATTCAATGTTGGCCAAAGTTTTGGCGCCCTTCGCACCAATCTATATCTAGAAAGCACGGAATTTAAACGTTACAGTGGCTTTAATGACTTTTTTGCTGAGGGTTATGTAAGCGGTCAAATCTCTAACGGTGTAATGGGGCGTCGTAGTTTAGCGATACCAAGCATTCAATACCAATTAAACCGCCCCTATGCACGCCTGCAAGCCCAAGTGCAAGCCAACTACCGTGAATATGATTTAATTAATGCACCTGATGCCGCTTCAACCGATAACAGCGTGATGCAATATGCCTTACGCGGCGGTTTATTTTTTGAACGTGATATAAGCCTGTTCGACAAGGGTTATATTCAAACCCTCGAACCAGAAGTGCAATGGCTATATGTACCCTATGTAGACCAAAGTCATTTACAACTTTTTGATACTGGTCGTACAAGTCTTGATTTTAGCAACCTCTTTCAACTCAATCGTTTTTCCGGTTTTGACCGTATTGGTGACACTCACCAAATCAGTACCGCCCTGACCACCAGATTGCTTAACCAAACAGGTTTACCACTTGCAGATGCGGCCATCGGACAAATTTTTTATTTAACCGATAGAGAAGTCGAACTAACCGGCAATCAAATTCAAGATGCGCCTCGTTCTGACTATTTTATGCGCCTAAGCACCAATCTAAAATCATTTAATTTTGCCTCGACGAGCCAATACGATTACCAAACCACCGAGCTCACACAAATGCAAAACCGATTAAAATGGCAAGCCTTTAACCGTATTGAATTTTTAGCCGTCCACCAAGCGCTTAATCTAAATGCCGACCCGTCTTTAGATGACACAGAAAACATTAGTCGCCGCCAACAAACCCTAGGGGCTGGTTTAGTGCTGGACTTAAGTCGTCAGTGGCAGGTAGCGAGTTACCTCAATTATGATATTCAACAGCAGGTGCGCCGTGAGTTTCTTGGCGGGCTACGTTATGATAGCTGCTGCTGGGCTTCAGAGCTGGTGCTCGAACAGCGTCAATTAGCAGATGGCCGTTATAACGCCTCGGTAAACTTTGTATTCGAACTCAAAGGCCTAAGTACCGTGGGTAGTCGAATGCGTGATACCATTCAAAACACGCTCAACTTTTAATTAAACCTTTAGACAAAAAGAAAGTTATTTATTATGTGGTCAAGACCAACCAAGCCAATCCTTAACAGCCTTGCACTGATTTTCTTGTTAAGTTTTTCAAATCTATTGCAGGCCAACACTTTACTTGACCGAATTGTTGCGGTCGTAAACGACGACATCATTTTATTAAGCGAGTTAAATGAACAAACGGATCAGGCTTTGGCTGAGCTACGTCAACGTCAAATTCAACGGCCAGATATGACGCTTTTACGCGAACGCGTACTCGACAATATTATTATGCAAAAACTCCAGGAACAACGCGCAAAACAGCGTGGTATTTTGGTCTCAGACGAAGAAATCAACGCCCAGCTTAGCCAAATGGCTGAAGCTAACAACTTAACGCTGTTACAACTTCGTGAAACGCTTAATCAACAAATGCCAAATGGCTTCAGTCAGATTCGTCAGCAAATCAGTGATCAAATCTTAATTCAGAAATTGCGCGAAGTTGAAATTATCAGCCAAATCCAGGTGAGTGAAGAAGAAATCAACAACTTCATTCAACGCCGTCAGCTTCAAGAAACGAACGAAGAATTTAAATTGGCACATATCCTCATCACCCGCCCCGACTCTCCAAGTGCTGAACAAAGTCGCGAACTCGAACAGAAGGTCGAGGATATTTACCAACAACTTCAGGATGGCGCCGAATTCGCACAAATGGCGGTTCGCCACTCAGAAGCCAGTCAAGCCTTAAATGGTGGAGACCTCGGCTGGTTAAACCTAGACGAAATGCCGTCATTTTTTATTGATGCCGTAACACCGCTTCAACCCGGCCAAATCAGTCAAATTATCGAAACACCGAGTGGTTACCATATTCTAAAACTCAATGATAAACGTCGTGGTGAAAACCAAGGGCAGGCATTAGAACAAGAGGCCATCCAAGCCATTCGCGGGCGTAAAGCCAACGAAACTTTTGATTTATGGATGCGCCGCTTACGCGATGAAGCCTATGTTGAGAAACGGTTGGAGCAGCTATGATGGATTCACGCATCGTTATAACGTCTGGCGAACCGGCCGGTATTGGGCCGGACTTAGTCATCCAATTAGCGCAACAAAACTGGCCGATCCAACTAGTGGTGATCGCGGATCCAGATTTACTTACAGCACGCGCGCAACTTTTAAAGCTGCCACTCGAAATCTTGCCTTATGAAGTCAATCAGCCCGAACAAATCAGCAGACCCGGTCAACTTTGTGTATTACCTTTAAGCCTTAATACCCCGACGCACGCTGGCGAATTAAACCCAGACAATGCCGACTATGTTATTCGTATGTTAACGCGTGCGACTCAAGGTTGTTTGGACGGAGAGTTTGCCGCAATGGTGACTGGGCCGGTACACAAAGGTGTGATTAACCAGGCTGGCCTAAAATTTAGTGGTCACACTGAATTACTTGCCGAACTGAGTCATACCGAACAGGTGGTGATGATGTTGGCCACCCCAGGTTTACGTGTTGCCCTGGCAACCACCCATTTACCCTTGGCAGACGTGCCCAAAGCCATCACCCAACCTTTATTAGAAAAGGTGATGCGCATCACCTACCAAGCTTTAAAACACCAATTTGGGATTGCATCACCGCGCTTATTTGTCGCTGGTTTAAACCCTCATGCGGGTGAAGACGGCCACATGGGACGCGAAGAAATAGATGTAATCCAACCGGTGATTGACCAGCTAAAACAACACAAGATGGACATTAGCGGCTGCTATCCGGCCGATACCATGTTTACGCCGCACAAAATGGCACAAGCCGATGCCTTCTTAGCCATGTATCACGACCAGGGTTTACCGGTTTTAAAACATGTGGGTTTTGGCAAAGCGGTCAATATTACATTAGGCCTGCCATTTATTCGCACCTCGGTGGATCACGGCACCGCGCTAGATTTAGCCGGCACAGGCCAAGCCGATACTGGCAGCTTCCATTATGCGATTCAAGTCGCGCTCGAAATGTTAGAGGCGCGTCCTAACCATGACTAAGCCTTCCAACCACAAACATAAAAAACAATTTGGCCAAAACTTTCTTAACAATCCAAGCGTGATTGCGCATATTGTGGATGCAATTGCTCCCCGACCGGAACAACACCTAGTCGAAATCGGGCCGGGTGAAGCCGCCTTAACTGAGCCACTATTAGATAGTGTAAATTACCTCGACATTATAGAAATTGACCGCGATTTAATCGGGACGCTGACCCAGCGTTTTAAAGGCCACCCGGCTTTTCACTTGCACAATGCCGATGCTTTGCGTTTTGACTATCGCCAACTTATTAGACAGCCAGGCGATAAACTGCGAATGGTAGGCAACCTCCCCTATAACATTTCCAGCCCGTTAATGTTTCATCTGCTCGAACAGTCTGACATTATTGAAGACATGCATTTCATGTTGCAAAAAGAAGTGGTCGAACGCTTAACAGCCGAACCCGGTTGCAAAGCATTTGGCCGTCTCAGTGTAATGATTCAATACGCTTGCCAAACCGAATATTTATTTACCGTTGGGCCAGAGAACTTTACACCACCGCCTAAAGTAGATTCCGCTATTGTGCGTTTGATCCCCTACGCGGCGCCTCCTTTCAAGGCCGATAATTTCACGGATTTTGCCGCACTGGTTAAACAAGCCTTCAGTCAAAAGCGGAAAACCTTGCGCAACACACTAAAAAACTGGTTAAATAGTGAACAAATCGAACTTTGTCAGATTGACCCAGGTCTCAGAGCCGAAGCTTTATCGGTAGAAGATTTTGTGCGCCTGGCCAACTTATACAGCCAAGTAAAACCTCAAAAGGACGGCTAAGTGGCAACCTACATTATTGGTGATTTACAAGGGTGTTTTGACCCATTACAACGCTTGTTAGAACAAATTAACTACCAACCTAAGCAGGATGAACTTTGGTTTGTGGGTGATATTGTCAATCGAGGTCCTCAGTCGTTGGAGTGTTTACGCTTTGTTAAATCGCTAGGTAAGCGTGGCAAAATGGTATTAGGCAACCACGACTTTCATCTGCTTGCCGCCTCCAGTGGTTTAGAAAAATATCGCGCTAAGTCCGACACATTGGAAGACATTTTCAACGCACCCGATCACGATGAGCTAATTGACTGGTTACGTCAACAACCCCTAATGGTTCGGCACACGACTCAACCGATGGTGATGGTGCACGCCGGCATTCCGCCACAATGGACAATTGACCAAGCCGCTAGCCATGCCGATGAAGTTCACCAAATTATGCGTTCGGATGATTGGCGTGAATTTATCACTCAACATTTGTTTGGCTCAAAAACCAAGGTTTGGCATGATGCACTCAGAGGCTGGGAAAGGTTACGCTATATCGTGAATGCGTTTGCACGCATGCGTTATTGTAATGCGCGAGGCGAGCTCGACTTCGATCTAAAAGGCGCACCCGACAAACACACCCATGCCGAGCACCAGGCCTGGTTCTTGCATACCAACCGCCGTAATAAGGATCACGAAATCTTTTTTGGCCATTGGTCCACCCTCGGTGCCATGGACGCGTATCAAGTGCATGCCACCGATACTGGTTGTTTATGGGGTGGCCAACTCACGGCATTTTGTCTTGAAACTCGAGTTCGCCACACACTTAATTGTGAGCAAATGAGTAAACCTAAAAAACCTAAGGTAACGAAGAAATCCTTATGAGTGAAGCGCCACTAGATCAAACTCCGCCCAGCGAAGATATTCCCAGCGCTCAAACCATGCTGGAAAGATTACATGCCATCAACTTAGAAGACTTTGATCTTAAAAAAGTCGAAGAAGAAATTCGAGGCAACCGGATCTGGATTAACACCTTAACCATTCCGGTTGCGATGCTGAGCTTGCTCGTTTTAACCTTTTTAGGGGCCTGGATCAGTGGCCATTTAATCCTGAGTTTTTTAGTTGCCGCGGGTTTAGTTTTTTTTGTTGGTAAGATGTTTGAAGGCTATGACCGCCAAGTCAAGTGGGATGCACGCCGCGAAACCGAACGCCGAATTGCAGAAACCGAAGGTGAGTTTGGTTTGTTAGTCCATTTCAAACCCTTTTTACCCACACGCTACCGCCATTTAATTCAATCGCTTAAGCGTCGACGTTATCTCTATATTGACCAGTACATTCAAGCCATCAATCTACTACAACGTAAACTAGATCACGATAAGTTTACCCAAGCTTGGCACATTGTTTACCCGCATCTTAAACCCAATACAGATTTGGGTGAGGATGCGGATGAAGCCGAATCGCAAGCCCCTCTCTGACTCGGATGAAGTAGCAGGCCTGGTACTTTCATAAACCTAGCCTAAGACTGGGCAAAACCAAAGTTCTCGGTGACATAATCAATATCTTTGTCGCCACGCCCTGATAAATTAATCAAAATCGTTGAACCTGGATTTTCACGGCCATGACGCATCGCCCAGGCCACCGCATGCGCACTTTCTAATGCCGGGATAATCCCTTCAGAACGTGATAATTCATAAAACGCATCCAAAGTTTCTTGGTCGGTCGCCCCATGATATTGAACACGCCCCGCTACCTTCAAATAGGAATGTTCTGGCCCGACACCCGGATAATCCAAACCAGATGCAATCGAATGCACTGGAGCCGGATTACCTTCCGCGTCCGACAACAACAAACATTTAAAGCCGTGAATCATGCCCGGTTCGCCATAAGTCATAGTCGCTGAGTGTTCACCGAGCTTTGTGCCTTTTCCAAGCGGCTCTACACCGTTTAAACCCACGCCTTGATCTTCAATAAAGCCCGCAAACATGCCCATCGCATTCGAGCCGCCACCTACGCAAGCACCCACTTGATCCGGTAATTCACCCACCAGCTCCAAAAACTGTTCGCGTGACTCGTGACCAACAACTGATTGAAAGTTACGCACCATCATCGGAAACGGATGCGGCCCCACCACCGAACCGATCGCAAACAAAGCCGTGTCAGCTTGTGGTACATAAGATTGAAAAGCCGAATCCACGGCTTCTTTTAAGCTGCGGCCACCAAAACTCACTGGCACCACTTTAGCACCCAGCAACTTCATGCGTGTGACATTAGGGGCTTCTTTGGCAATATCAATTTCCCCCATGTGAATCTCACATTCCATACCAAAATAAGCCGCAGCGGTTGCCAAAGCGACCCCGTGCTGACCGGCGCCTGTTTCGGCAATCAATTTGGTTTTGCCCATATGTTTAGCCAGCAAGGCTTCCGCCATACAATGGTTTAATTTGTGCGCACCTGAGTGGTTTAAGTCTTCACGCTTTAAATAAATATGAGCGCCTACCTGCTTGCTGATATTGTGCGCGTAATAAACCGGGGTAGGACGGCCTTGATAATGTTTTCGAATATATTTCAACTCATTTAAAAAGTCAGCCGAACGCCCTAATGTGAGATAGGCTTTGTTGATTTCCTCGAAGTGAGGCACCAACTCTGGCGGTAAAAACGCGCCCCCAAATTCGCCAAAATAACCTTCCTGATTAGGGTACTGTTTTAAATAAGTCATGTTTGCTTTCCTTTTAACTCTACGCAAAAAAACATTAGCCTACACTTTTTTAGGGTTTCTGAAAACAAAAAAGGGGCCGAAGCCCCTATGCAAAATTCATTTACTTGATTCAAAACTATTCAGACTGTGCGTCTTCAACTTTTTGTTGCACCATCGCCAAAAATTGCTGGTCTTGCTGCATCAACTGAATCATACCTGTGTATTCATCAACACTTAAGCCTTCCGCAGAAATAATATCCGTGGCTTCTTTTTGGAACTTAGCATTCACCTCTTTTAATAATGCATCGTTCACTTCATTTTCTGGACGTTCCGCTAACTCGGCTTGCAAACCTTGTTTTACTTCTTCCACTTTAAGCAATGAAAGTGCAAACTTTTCAACTTTTTCGTTTGAAGGTTTTTGCATCGGCGCCTGTTGCTGCATACCCGCCGGCGCCTGCTGCTGAGGTTGAGCCATCAAGGCACTTGAGGTAAATACCGATGAGGTTAAAACGATAGTTGACATGAATAACTTAAACATATTTCTCCTTTACAGGTTGTTGGCCTTTTTCAAGGTTCGAAGCTATTCAAACATAGCGCCAACTACAAGGTCAAACTAACCTAACAAGGTCGGAGAAATATTTAAGCTTGATAAACCCCTGCAATTTACACATTTCACGCGCCAATTTTAGGTCTTATTTTGCCCCGCACACAATGGCGAATCCGGTACAGCTCCACCCTGTTGTTTCCACTCCTCTAAAGTATAAGTATGCAGCGCCAACGCGTGGATTTGCGCCATTTGTTTTGCCAGTGTTTTATAGACCATTTGATGACGTTTGACACGACTGATATTGGCAAAATCATCCGACACTAAGACCAACTTGTAATGTGACTCCGTAGCTGGGCCAGCGTGCATATTACTTTCATTTTTAATGTCCATAATCCAGACCGAAAAAGCCTGTTGAATCGCGTCTTCAATTTGTTGTTGCATGCTCATACGCGCACTCCTCGTCATTTATTGGTTTTTAGGATTGGACTGAGTAAGCAATTGATCCAATTTACGATGTAAGTCCGCTACCTCATTATGCAACTGATCAATGCTCTTGGCTTCATTATCCAAACTCTCGTGTAAACCTTCATCCAAACTTTTGCGATGCTCTTCATCCAACACTGACACCACTATCCCAATCATCATATTTAAGAAAATAAAAGTCGACATAAAGATAAAGGTTAAATAATAAATCCAACTGAAAGCATACACCTCCATGGTCTCATACATCACATCCGTCCAGTCTTCGAAAGTGGCGACACGGAAAAGCGTTAACAGAGCCGCGCTTAAATCGCCCCATAAAAACTCATTTATCGGTGCAAAGAGGAAACTGCCCACCACTGCGTAAAGGTAGAAAATCACAAACATTAATAACGCCACATAACCAATACGCGGAATCGCGATTAATAAAGCCGTCACGAGCACACGCATTTCGGGAATAAACGAAATCAAACGTAAAACACGGAACAAACGCAACATACGCGCTAATAACGCATATTGCGAGTCATCAACCGGAATTAAACTGACCACCACAATGGTGAAGTCAAAAATATTCCAGCCTTTTTTAAAGAAATCCCAAAAACGCGGTTCAGCCGCCATACGCACTAATATTTCTAATAGAAAGAATAAAGTCACGCCCACATCTAATATCGCCAGTACACTCAGTAAATTTGGCGAAATATCGTAGGTTTTAGCGCCAATCACAATCGAAGACAACACAATTACCGAAATAACAAACCATTCAAAGGCTTTGTTATCACGAATTTGCATAAATTTAACTTGTAACGCTTGCCAAGAATTTAATACTGAAGTTTGCATGCTGATTTTCTCAAAATAAAGGTCGCGCTATTGTACTCAATCCGCACAAATCACAAGCAACCGAATGATTAAATAAATAAATTTTTGCTAGAATATGGCTTTATTTATGACTTTCAAGAGGAAACATCATGGCAACCATTACTGTAATCGGCCAAGGCACCTGCGAATTTGACGGCGAATTCTCTTTATTAGAAGCGTTAGACGAACAAGGCTTTGATATGCCCTATAGCTGCCGTGGTGGAAATTGTGGCGCGTGTGAAGTGAAATTAGTTTCGGGCGATGTCGAATATATTCAAACACCCGCTTACGATTGCGATAAAGGCTATGTGTTGACCTGTAGTGTGATTCCGACCAGCGATATTGAAATCGAAATTCCTTAACGGCTTTTCACACTTAACATTCAGACATAAAAAACCCAGCTTAAGCTGGGTTTTTTTGGATTAACTCAGCTTATTTAAGCTTAGCTAACTCACGTGCTGCAACCTTAGCTGGTAATGGAACATAACCATCTTTATGAACCACTTCCTGACCTTCTTTTGATAGAACCATGGTCATGAATTCTTTCACAACTGGGTCTAACTGCTGGTTAGGTGCTTTGTTTACATAGATGTAAAGCAAACGTGACAATGGGAACTTACCTGATACCGCATTTTCTGGGTTAGCATCATAATAAGTTTCACCGGCTTTCTTAGCCAACGGAACCGTTTTTACACCGGCAGTTTTATAACCTAGGCCTGAATAACCAATACCATTGATTGAAGCTGATACACCCTGTACTACAGAAGCCGAACCTGGCTGTTCGTTCACAGAGTTTTTGTAATCGCCTTTACACAAAGCGTTTTTCTTGAAGTAGCCATAAGTACCTGATACAGAGTTACGACCGTACATTTGGATTGAACGGTTGGCCCATTCACCTTTCAGGCCAGTTTGACCCCAAGTGGTGATATCTTCTTTCGCACCACACTGACGAGTTGATGAGAAAATCGCATCAACTTCTTGCATAGTCAAACCTTTAATGGGGTTGTCTTTATGCACATACACCGCCAAAGCATCAATCGCGACACCAATTTGAGTTGGCTTGTAACCGTATTTTTTCTCAAACGCGGCAATTTCACCTGACTTCATCGCACGGCTCATTGGGCCAGCTTGTGACGTACCTTCAGTTAATGCGGGTGGCGCAGTAGAAGAACCCGCTGATTGAACCTGTAGGTTCACATTAGGATAATGACGTTTAAATTCTTCTGTCCACAAGGTCATCATGTTCGCCAAAGTATCTGAACCAACTGATGAAAAGTTACCTGAAATACCAGATACAGACTTATAAGATGGTAAAGATGAATCCACTTGCGCCATAGCTGGTTGTACCGCTAATGTTGCAGCAGCAAAACCCATTGCTGCGATTAATTTACGATTTAACATGTGTATAAAGCTCCTTAGGAGAGTTAAAAGTGTTGTAAGACTCATGAGCTATTGTGGCGGCTTTAGGTAACAGCTTAATGAATGAAGCATGACAGTTTTGTTACAGTGCAAACAAACAGACGATAGTAGGAAAAATATGCGGATCTGTGAGTTAAAAATGATGTTTGAAGCAAGCACCAGGCCTGGTGCTTTGGCGGTTGTCGAACTAAGCTTCCACTTCCTCGGCCGGTAAGCCAAGTGATAAAGGAAACTCACATCGAAAGGTCGAGCCCACCTTTAACCGACTCAGCACCACAAGCTTAGCGCGATGTCGTTCTAAAATATGTTTTACAATCGCCAAACCTAACCCTGTACCGCCGGTACTGCGTGAACGCGCGGTATCTACCCTGTAAAAACGTTCGGTTAAACGTGGAATGTGCTCACGCGCGATACCGATACCAGTGTCTTTAACCTCATACACCAACGCCTTGTCGTTTTTATACCAACGCACGTTAATTCGCCCACCCTTGGGCGTATATCGAATCGCGTTTGACACCAGGTTAGTAAACACACTGCGCAACGGCTCACCCATTCCCATTAAGCCAAAATCGGTTTCCAGACTAAAACTAATTTCGTGCTGACCGTCACTCAACTGCAGCGCATCCTGTTGCAACTTGGTTAACATCGCTCGCACATTCACTGGCCCTGCGACCACATTTAAGTTGTCCGACTCCATGCTCGATAGGGTTAACAAATCACCAATAATATTTTGCATACGCAAAGATTGCGTGTGCATTTGATTTAGCGGCGCTTGCCAAACCTGCGGGATCGAGTCTGGCGCGTCCAGCATCAATTCCAAATAGCCATTTAACACGGTTAAAGGCGTGCGTAACTCATGCGAGGCATTGGCAACAAAATCCCGTCGAATTTGTGACAAATTGTGGGCGTCGGTAATATCGCGAATAATCAATAAATAATGCTTTTCAAAATAAGGCACGATTTGTGCACTTAACCGGCGGGTGCTTTCGGCGCTCGCGTAAAACTCGACCGTCTCGTCAAACTCACCCGACTCTAGGTAGCTCAACATTTCAGGTTGACGCATTAAATTGGTAATTTTTTGGCCAACATCGGTTTGGCGTAAACCCAATAAGTTTTCGGCACTTTGGTTAACCCATTCAATCCGAAACTTACGTGTTAACGAAATATGCATGTCTGGCAATAAATCCATCGCCTGTTGAACTTGCTGGGTTTCCGACCTTAAGCGTTTGATATGACGTTTATCTTGATAAAGTTTTTCAAAATAGGCTTCATACACTTCACCCCAAATACCAAAAGGCGCCCGAATCGGTCGCGCTTCTTGACTGCGAATTAAGCTGACGAAGCGCCAGAAATAATACAGGTTTCGCACAATATAAATGGTGAAAGCTAATAGAATCGACACAACCCAAAGCTGGGTCGCCAGGCCGAGAAGCACGGCCAAGGTAATTAAGCTGGCAATGCCCACCAGCTCTTCAAACAAGCGTGTGGATTGTTCAAGTGAAAGAACAGGCTTAAGACTTAACATGGTGCGTTACCACCAGGCCTGGTTAGTGCGGCTCAGAGAATCGATAACCGGCTCCCCGAATGGTTTGAATATAATCTTGCGAACCAGTGGGCTCTAATAAACGACGTAAGCGACGAATATGCACATCGACTGTGCGCTCTTCCACCACCACGCTTTCACCCCAAACCCGATCAAGTAACTGAGTGCGTGAATAAACGCGGTTGGGATGCGTCATAAAAAACTGGATTAAACGAAACTCGGTCGGCCCGAGCTTAACTTCCTGTTCATCCACCCAAAAGCGATAACTGCTTAAATCCAGTTTTAAGTTACCTTGTTTTAACACATCGGTGCTTAAGGCTTCTGGGTCTTTGCGGCGCAACAAGGCTTTAATACGTGCAACTAACGCGCGTGGCGAAAAAGGTTTGACTACATAATCGTCCGCACCCGCATCAAAGCCTGTCACTTGATCCGACTCTTCGCCACGTGCTGTTAACATAATAATTGGCAGACTGCGGGTTTGATCATTCTGACGAATACGTTGCGCCAAACTCACACCCGTTACGCCCGGCAACATCCAATCTAACACTAACAAGTCGGGTTGATGTTCTAAAATCATCTTCCAGCCTTGTTCGGCATTGGGTGCTTCCAAAACCTCAAACTCAGCGGCATTCAGCGTAAAGTTGAGCATATCGCGAATCGCCGATTCGTCTTCAACCACTAGTATTTTTGCTAGAGCCATTCGGTTCCCTTTTTTCAAACTTTACCAACCGCGTTAAGAACGAGTTAACTCGTTTAACATCTCCGCCATGCGCTCAGAATCCATATTACGGAGTTCTTTGCCGTTTACCAGGTAAACAATAATTTCGGCAATATTACAGGCATGGTCGGTAATGCGTTCACTGGCTTTCAAAGCATAAATCAATTCCAATAAACACTCAATATCGCTTTCGCTGTCTTTAAAGCGCTCGGTGACTTCTTTAACGGCGCGTTTGTAGATGACATCGACTTTTTCTTCTTCTTGAATAATCGCAGCACAGCTCGGTAAATCTAAGCGCGAAAAGGCATTTAACGCGTCTTTTAACATATCCGTGCCATGCGCTGAAATTTCAATCAGTTCCTTGTAACCTTGCAAGTTTAGACAGGCATCTGATCCGATTTTATCTAAATGCACCACCAGTTTGGCGATCTTAACCACCTCGTCGCCCATGCGCTCTAAATCCAATGCAATCCGAATCGCTGAAATCACCAAACGTAAATCCGACGCAGTTGGCTGTTGACGAGCTAACACACGAGCGCAAAGTCGATCGATTTCAATTTCTTCACGATTAATAAACTTATCCAGTTGAATCACTTCTTTCGCTAACCCAACATCGGCATTTTGTACCGCGATCACCGCCGACGATAGTTGTTTTTCAACCATGCCGCCCATTTCAAGTACCAAATTAAACAAATCTTCTAAATACTGGTTATAGCTGGCGGACACATGCGTTCCAAATTCTTTACGTTCCATGTTTCTGATCCTTTTTGTTCTGATTAGACGTGTCTTAACCGTAACGTCCAGTAATATAATCTTCGGTTCGTTTAACTTGCGGGTTGGTAAACAATGAATCTGTATCGCTATACTCGATCAGCTCACCCATATACATAAAGGCCGTGTAATCCGACACACGTGCCGCTTGTTGCATATTGTGCGTCACAATTAAAATGGTAAAGTCTTTCTTCAACTCAAAGATCAATTCCTCAATCGCCAAAGTCGAAATCGGGTCTAATGCGGAAGTCGGTTCATCTAATAACAACACTTCCGGCTGCACGGCAATCGCACGCGCAATACATAAACGCTGTTGCTGACCGCCGGATAAACCAAGCGCATTATCGTTTAAACGATCCTTAGCTTCCTTCCATAAGCCCGCCCCTTTTAGGGCCCACTCAACCGTGTCATCTAAGGTTTTTTTATCATTCACCCCTTGCAGTCTTAAACCATAAGCCACGTTTTCATAAATCGACTTAGGAAACGGGTTGGGTTTTTGGAACACCATACCAATACGACGGCGGATTTCGGCCACATCCAATTCTTTGGCATACATGTCCTGGCCGTGCAAATGCATTTTGCCCTCAACGCTGACGCTATCAATCAGATCGTTCATGCGGTTAAAACAACGCAACAATGTTGATTTACCGCAACCTGATGGGCCGATAAAGGCGGTCACTCGATTTTCGGGCAAATCCATATTAATATTGTTTAATGCCTGAGATTTTCCGTAAAACAAGTTCCAATCGCGCACTTCAATCGCCACCTTCTCTTGCTCTAACGACAGGCCGCGATGATCGTGTCCCATTGCTAGACTAATCGTTTTTTCGCTCATGGTTTAATCCTTTTATAACTGAATTCGTGCTTAGTATTCACTAAGGTTTTCTGGTTTAAGCAGAACCACCAGGCCTGCTGGTTGTATGCCATTAATTGTCTAATGCTTTATATTTTTCACGCAGACGATTTCGGATTGAAATCGCGCCTAAATTCAGTGACACAATCACCAGTACCAACAACAAAGACGTCGCATAAACTAACGGCTGAGAAGCCTCAACATTGGGACTTTGGAAGCCGACATCATAAATATGGAAACCGAGGTGCATGAACTTTTGATCCAAATGCACAAACGGCGCATTTAAGCTCACAGGTAGTTCCGACACCAATTTAACCACCCCTACTAGCATCAAAGGTGCAACTTCACCGGCGGCGCGCGCAATGGCTAAAATCAGGCCGGTCATAATCGCGGGCATAGTCAAAGGCAACACGATACGCATAATCACTTCGGCACGCGTCGCCCCCAATGCCAAACCGCCTTCTCGCAGAGCACGTGGCACACGTGATAAACCTTCTTCCGTCGATACAATCACAACCGGCAAGGTTAGTAACGCCATAGTCAAGGCCGCCCACAGCAGACCAGGGGTGCCAAAAGTTGGCGTGGGTAAGGCGTAACTGTAAAACAGTTGGTCAATTGAATGCCCCAACACGTAAACAAAAAAGCCCAAACCAAAAATACCAAATACGATCGAAGGAACACCAGCTAAGTTGTTAATCGAAATTCGTACTAGGCGTAACAACCAGCCTTCACGAGCATATTCACGCATATAAATGGCGGCAATCACACCCATCGGCATAACAAACAAAGTCATTAATACCACCATGGTTAAGGTACCGACAATCGCTGGGAATACCCCCCCCTCCGTATTGGCTTCGCGTGGATTATCGAATAAGAAATGGCCAATCGAACCAAAGAAAAACCCGAGTTTCTGATCATAACGCATTTCATTTGGTTGCCAAGCACGCACCATGTTTTTGATCGGCACTTGTACTTGTTTGCCACCCGAGACCAGAATCGTGGCTTCACCCTGCTGGTTTAACGCCACATACATCTGATCCAAGCCCGCTTTTAGGGTTTGATATTGCGCTTCAAGTTCGGCTTTTTTCTGCTCAATACGCTGGGCATCCGCTTGCGTGAACTTGTTGGCCATTTCTAACTTACGTTGTTCATAGCGCAAAGATTGCAGTTGGTGGTTAATCGCCCCTACATCAACTTTTTCGATCTTATTAATCTCAGAGCGTAGCTTTTCCGAAGCCGCAATCAACTTGGTCAGCGCCTGCTCTACACCTTGACCCTGTGCGACGATTTCACCGTTTTTGCTAATCGATTCGACATAACCATAAAGGTTGCCCCACTCATGACGCTCAATCACCGAGATACCCGGTGCGATAGACCAGGCCTGGTCCTTCACATCTTTTTCACTAATCCAACGGAAGTCCAAACCATATAAGTCACGATTGCCGGTTTTAATAAGCAATTGCGGCTCTTTAATTTGATAGCCCGGTTTTTCTGGGTTATCAAACTCTTTAATGCGCGTGTTATGAATTTCACCCGTCACCACTTCGGATGCGGATTGAGTCGTACTCACCATTTCAAAGTTATAGACTTCATGTGGCCAAAAATGACTTAAACCGCGAACCGCAATCAGCATTAATAAGCCAAACACCAGCACCACAGCGACACTGACCGCTGACGCACTGAACCAAACCCAGTGTTCACCTTTGTTAAACCATGCTTTCATCAGAATCTATCCTTTATAAAACTTATAGTGAGCCGTATTTACGGCGCATTCTCTGACGCACCACTTCTGCTAGGGTGTTAAAGAAGAAGGTGAAAATAAACAGCACCAGGCCTGCTAAAAACAGCACTCTATAATGAGTACTATCCACTTCGGTTTCACCCATTTCAACCGCTAAGTTGGCTGACAAGGTGCGCATCCCTTCAAATAAATTGACATCCATTAATGGCGTATTACCCGACGCCATTAACACAATCATGGTTTCGCCCACGCCACGTCCAAAACCCAGCATAATGGCGGAGAAAATACCTGGGCTGGCGGTCGGTAACACCACCCCCGTTAAGGTTTGCCAACCGCTTGCACCTAGCGCATAAGAACCATTTACCAAGTAAGACGGCACACTATAAATCGCGTCTTCTGCAACGGAAAAGATGGTAGGGATTAAGGCAAAGCCCATCGCAAAACCGATCACCATCGCATTACGCTGATCAAAATCTATGCCGGCACTTTCGGTTAACCAACTGCGCATATCACCATTAAAAAACGCCGCTTCCAAAGGACTACTTAAAGACAAAGAGAGCCAACCTAGAAAGGCGATAACCGGCAACATTAAGATCGCTCTGCGCCCAACCGGAACACTTAGCTGCCATTTTTCAGGTAAGCGTGACCAGAGCAAGCCGAAGGCAATAATCCCCAGCGGGACAATGACGACAATCGCAAAGAACCCCGGTAAATTGGCTTCCATATAAGGTGCCAACCAAAGCCCCGCCAAAAAGCCCAAAATAACAGTCGGTAAGGCTTCGATAAGTTCAACCGATGGCTTAATCCATTGACGGGTTTTCTTATCCATAAAAAACGCGGTATACATCGCCGCAAAAATCGCAATTGGTACCGCAAACAACATCGAATAAAGCGCCGCTTTAATCGTGCCGAAAGTTAAAGGCGTTAAGGAAAACTTAGGCTCAAAATCACTCGTACCAGAAGACGATTGCCAAGTGTGTGTAGGCTCTTCGTAGCCCTCATACCAGACTTTCGACCAGATACTTTCCATAGATACTTCAGGGTGATTATTTTTAATATCGTATACCACCAATTCACCCGCCGCGGTTTCTACCACTGCGCCATTTGCGCGAGGCGAAATTCGAATCATGGTTAAAGGATCGTCCGCTACCTGCATAGAGCGCAAGTGTCGGTGCGCGGTTGAGTGGTATAAATTGAAAGTACCGGATTCATCGCCCACCGCAAAACCTTTACGAGCGTCTTCAATACCGATACTTACAATGGGTGACTCGCCACGTTGAAATTCACGAATTTGTTTGATCGAGAAATCGTTATTTTCATCACGCACTGGAAACCATTGCAAAATACGACCTTGGCTGGTGCCAAACATCATGGAGTAATTGCCAGTTAAAAAACGAGCCGCTGTAATGGTTTCACCAGGCCTGGTGATCTCAAACGCCTGAATTCTGGTTGGGTTTTGGATATCCGCAATACTGTAGTATTCCGCATGCCCTTGGTTCGATACCAGCACCAAATCTCGCATGCGCCCACCGAGTAAAATGTGGTCTGCATCAAAATCGAGCGCAACATTCGACTGGCCTTCGTCTTCCAGCTCAGTGGTTTCGGTTAGAAACGAACTGGTTTTGCTATAGGTACGAATCGACACGGTTTTTGTGTGCTCAGGTTTTGCCACTAACATCATACGGCTTTCACTATCACGCACCGCTAACTGACTAACAGGCTCATCCAACAACTTAACTGGCTCATCGCCAAACGGCCACTCCAACACGGGCGTAATCGTGCGCACATCGTTTGGATAGGTCACTTGCATTTTAATCTGACCCACCAATACCTGGCCGTTTGATAACCCATAAGCAAACACGTTATTAGGTTCATTGGCAATCGTAAAACTGGTGACTTTCGCACCACCACTTGGCACCTGCTGATCTAATAACGTCTCGCCGTTACGCAGATTAATTCCAAGTATGCGTCCAGATTCAGTTAAGCGTACCGCCACTTCTTTATAGTCATCCACCGCATAATAAACACTGCGATCCTCGACTCCACCAGGTAATGCAAAGGCGTTGCGCTTTTCCATAGTTGCTGGCACAAACATCGGCAACACCACATACAACAAGAAAAACATAATTAAGAAAACAGCGAAAATAATGCCCACACCACCAACACTAATACCATATTTGGCAGTATGATCTTTTAGTCGGCGTCGCATCATGCGCTTTTTAAAGGTAGGGCCACTCAGCGTTTGCTGTAATGCTTGCTTAGTCTGTGCGCTCATATAAAATTACCTTGCTGGATTCATTCGATTTATA
>NZ_DATCSL010000076.1:0-2357 GCF_036568485.1 Thiomicrospira sp. | reverse complement strand
ATCGCGCTCGCGGTATTAGTGGCAACGGGTCAGCTACCAGCACAAGCCTTAGAAGGCCACGAGTTTTATGGCGAACTGGGCTTAAATGGCGAGTTACGCATTGTGAGCGGTTTGTTACCGGCTTTAATTAAAGCCAAAGCGGCCGGACATCGTTCGGTGATTCCATTACCAGGCCTGGTGGAAGCCTCTTTATTGAGTGATGCCGATATTTTAGGCGCGGCGCATTTGCTTGATGTCTGCCGTTATTTAATTGAAGGCACCGCGTTAAACACACCTCCTGAGCGTGTCGAGCAAAACTTAGATTATGGTGTGGATTTAGCGGATGTGCGTGGTCAGCATCAAGCCAAGCGCGCACTTGAGGTGGCGGCGAGTGGTCAGCATTCATTATTAATGGTGGGCCCGCCGGGGGCGGGAAAAAGCATGTTAGCGCAACGTTTAGTGACTTTAATGCCACCGTTAGACGAGAACCAAGCGCTTGAGGTGGCAGCCTTGCGTTCGGTAGCAGGTGAGCGCTTAGAGCCGACTCAGTTTTTCCAACGTCAATTAAGAAGCCCCCATCACACCTCTTCTGCGGCGGCAGTCATTGGCGGCGGTTGCAATTTCCAAAGGTTTTTGCAACATTACAAAGATTTCTGCTACAACTATTTAGCAACTTTATGCAGACTTACTCATAGGGTTTTATCAATATACACTTCTACCTGCTACATATCATGTATTGGGAGAGGTTATGCAAGATAAGCCTAAATCTTTCTGCATAGAAACATTATTTGATGACGATGTTTTAAGAGTTGTTAGGGCATATTGTCGCGTTAAAGAAAACAGCTCAGATCGCTCCAATCCATTAGTTATCATAGCTTTCAGAAGGCTTGATAATAATCGTATCGAATATGCAAAAGCTGCAATTGCAGAGCTTGACGTGTTGCGTATAGGCAGTATTTGGATTGGAAAAGTAGGTATTGAAAGTAATTTTAAAGACAAGAAGAATGTAAAAACTGGCTGGTTTGAGTTTAATCTTTCTAATCAAGAAACTGAGTTTCTTGATCTTAATACGATAGTTGGTAAATACGGTATTAATGAAGAAATTGGTAAAACTCGTGTAGCTAAACTTATAACAACTTCAAGCCAGGTTGTGTACATTCAGTCGCTCGAAATATTTACCTCGCTATATACTCCAAAAAATAAGAACATTCGTAGAGCTCTGCTGAATTTTGATTTAGACGGTGTTGTCGATAATTTCGCAAAAAAAAATCAACAGGGCATGATTGATGGTCAATATGTTATTCCAAAGGGTCTCGAACGTTCTAATGCCGTATTCATAGCCTATATTGGAAATAATCCCGTTACTCGACAACGTTTATCAAAAATCCGCTCCCAAATAAACCAGGGAGAGCGTTTTATTGATGCGTGCCCCTATCATCCGACAAGCTTATGTTTTGAAGCCGCTTATGAAAAAATTGAAGGAGCAATATTTGTTCATAGAATTAATAAATTCAGTACTCCAACCGATGTGTCTTTAGTTAAGGTAAAAGAAAAAGTTTTTAACACGCCGGATAAGCCTGCCGTTGATCGTAAGCCAAATTCAAAAACTACCGATCATGAAGAAATTGATGTTCAAAGTTCAACGCCGCCAGGCACAGGTAGTAGTACTCAATATATTGGTTCAAGCGTTGATGTTGATGATTCGAATGTAGTGAATGAGGTTGTTGTAGAAAGAAACGATCCTATTTCTATTCCCGTAGAAAAAGATGCTCATGAGCCAGAGCGTTTTTCTTCAGGAAGTGAACTTTCCAACAATGATCAAGTTGGAAAGCTTGCTATTGGAAGTAATCAGGCGAAGGAAGTATCAGGTATTCAGCAAGATTTTATTGAAGCTTTAGAGATGCTGAAAGCTTCAGATAAAAAAATGAGTGGCTTTGATATTTTAGGGTGTAGTGATGATGTTTGTGAAAGGGTTGCTGGTTTATTCTTTGCAATTGCATTTCCTAGCAATGAAGAAAGAGATGCAGGAAAAATGCTTTGGCACCACGTTAAGCGAAAGAAGATACAAGGTTCATTTCCTTCTGAGTATGCAATTACTTATCGAAAGATAGCCCTTGTTAGAGTGGATTATGATGGGCAGTTTTTTTATTTTGTAGAGATTCAACCTAGAACAAAAAGTGATAAATACCGTGGACTGGTGTTCACCAATCCGTCAGAGCAACTTACTTGCGATTTAATTTACGACATTATGGAGTGCATTAAAGCTGAGGATGGTCTGTTGTTAGAGGCGGAAAATGCCTTGGAGGATATCTTGGGTCAAGTTCGAATCTTTAAACATTCTAGACCTTTGGCACAGCGTTTAAAGAACTTGATGGAAG
>NZ_DATCSL010000075.1:0-26499 GCF_036568485.1 Thiomicrospira sp. | reverse complement strand
ATTTTTGGTTGGCCGATTGATAAACTGGCAGCGGATGTAGCCGCCCAAGTTATTGCAGGCGGGCGCAGTGTTTGCGAAGCCGCCGGTATTCCGTTGGCGGGGGGCCATTCGATTGATGCGCCCGAACCCATTTTTGGTTTAGCGGTAACCGGTTTGGTTGAAAATAAATTTTTAAAGTGCAATCACATGGCTGAGCCAGACTGTGAAATCTTCTTAACTAAGCCTTTAGGCGTGGGGATTTTAACCACGGCACAAAAACAGCAAAAAATTGATGCAGATGACCTAAACAGTGCGATACAGGCCATGTGCCAGTTAAATTCAATTGGCACCGAATTAGCACAGTTAGACTCGGTTAAGGTGATGACGGATGTAACCGGTTTTGGTTTGCTAGGCCATTTAATTGAGGTTTGCGAAGCTAGCCAAGTACAGGCGCGCTTGCGATTAGATCAAGTGCCTTTGTTGCCAAAGGTTGAATCCTATTTGGCGCAAGGTTGCGTTCCAGGCGGCAGTGCTCGAAACTGGCAGAGTTTTGCACATAAAGTAGGCGAACTGGATGCGAAAAGTCGAGATTTGTTGTGTGATCCACAAACTTCTGGTGGCCTGTTGGTGATGGTTAAGCGTGAAGGCGTGACGGAATTTTTAGATGTTTGCGCACAACACGGCTTAAGTTTATCGTCGATTGGTTCGACTTTTACAAGCACCAGGCCTGGTACTTGTGTTGTTGAGGTGCTGGTGTGAATAACGAATTACCCACCACCGATGATTTTCGATCAATTCTGTTAAATCAAACCCCGCTAATTGATGTGCGCGCACCTATAGAATTTGCCAAAGGCGCGTTGCCGAATGCCATCAACTTGCCCTTAATGCAGGACAGCGAGCGTCAACAGGTTGGGCTTTGTTATAAACAACAAGGTCAACAAAAAGCCATAGAGCTTGGCCATCAGTTAGTGAATGAAGCGGTGAGAAAGCCCCGTATTCAGGCCTGGTGTAACTTTAAAAACCAACACCCGCAAGCTTTGATCTATTGTTTTCGGGGTGGTTTACGTTCTCGTATTTCACAGCAATGGATGACGCAAAATGGTTGTGAGATAACGCGAATCAAGGGGGGCTATAAAGCCTTTCGACAATATTTAATGCAGTCATTGGATGAAATGGCGATTAAGCTCCAATCTGGCCAGCGCATGCCTTGGGTGCTGGCCGGCCGTACAGGTTCCGGTAAAACGCAGGTGTTAAATTCGGTCAGTTTTTCCGTTGATTTAGAAGGCTTAGCGCAACATCGTGGTTCGACCTTTGGGCGCCATGCTTGGGCGCAACCCAGTCAAATTGATTTTGAAAACCAACTGGCGGCCCGTATGTTCGAGTTAGATGCACAGGTTCAGCCAAATTGGTTGTTTGAAGATGAAGCACGTAACATTGGTTCGGTGCATTTAACTCAGGCTTTATATGCCGCAATTAAATCGGGTGGTCGCATTTTAGTTGAAACGCCATTTGAGCAACGTCGCCAGAATATTTTGTCGGAGTATGTAATCGAAGCGCAAGGCGAATATGCTGATTTAGGGGCTTGGGTGGATTACATGCAATCGCGTTTTGAGCGTATCGCCAAACGTTTAGGTGGCGTGGGTTATGCACAGGTCAGACAGGCTTTCGACCAGGCCTGTTTGTGGCAGCAACGCACAGGTGACTTGGTTAAACACCTAGCTTGGATTGATCAATTACTCACCGATTACTACGATCCCATGTATGACTACCAGTTAAAACGTTACCCTCAACCCTTTGTGATGCAAGGCTCAGCGGTGGAGGTGGTGGCCTATTTAAAAAGTTTTTAACACCATTCTTTTAAATCAGCAATCCGGTTCGAAACTGGGTTGCAAATCCAGCCTGGTTTCTAGTCGAGTGTTATCAGCCTCTACGCAAATCTTATAACTATCCCCTCTCTCAATCCAAAATAACTATACAAATTGTATACAAATAACCAAGCAAGTTTGTCGGATCTATGTATAATAATTGTAACGTTATCTTTTCGTAATCTCGTCACTGGATAACCACCATAAATAATGAGGTGAGGAAGATGTTTAACAAAAAACTTAAAAACCAATTACAAACCTGTCAACAACGCAGCCTAGAGCTCGAATCGGTATTACAGGCTTTGGATAAATCCATGGCGGTGATCGAGTTTACGCCACAAGGTGAGATTCGCCATGCTAATCAAAATTTTTTGGATGCGGTCGGTTACCAGTTGAATGAAGTGGTTGGTCAACATCACTGTATCTTTGTGCCAAAATCTGAACAAAGCTCAACCGAATATCAACAGTTTTGGCCCGCGCTCGCTCAGGGTAAGGTTGTTCAGCAACGTTTTAGTCGGTTAAATAAACAGGGGCACACTATTTGGTTAGAAGCGAGTTATAACCCTATTTTTAACGAACACAATCAGGTTGAAAAAGTGGTGAAGTTCGCCACCGATATTACACAGCGCGTACAAGCCGAAACGGAATCGAATGCCAAAATTGAGGCTATCAGCCGCGCGATGGCGGTGATCGAATTTGATTTGCAGGGAAATATTTTAACCGCGAACCCAAATTTTTGTCAGGCGGTGGGTTATGAATTAGCTGAAATAAAAGGCCAGCATCATCGGATATTTGTTGATTCAGGTTATGCTAACTCAGCCGAATATCAAGCGTTTTGGGCGAGCTTAGCAAAAGGTGAATTCAGCAGCGGAACCTATCGCCGATTTAAGAAAAACGGCGAAGAGATTTGGTTAGAAGCCAGCTATAACCCAGTGTTTGATGTAGATGGTAAGCCCTACAAGGTGGTCAAATACGCGACGGATATTGGCTCCAACAAAAACATGCGACTACTCAATCAGGTAGTAGATGATGCAACTCAGGTTTTAATTTGTTTTGCCGGTGGCGATCTAAATGTTCGCATGAAAGAGCATTTGGCCGAAGATGAAGAATCCATGTTCCGTGATCAAATTAAACTGCTTTCTGATGGTTTTAACGCGATGTCAGAAAAATTAACTGACGTGATCCAAAACGCGATTCATACGTCCGATATTGTGAGTCATGCCGCTGATGAAGTGGCCAAAGGGTCGGGGGACTTGAGTCAACGCGTTCAACAGCAAGCGGCGGCGATTGAAGAAACATCGGCGACCATGGAACAAATGACCTCCGCGGTGCAAAACACCACTGAAAATGCTCAACGTACTGCAAATATGGCTAAAGAGGTTCAAGCCAAGTCAACTGACAGCGCGCAGGTGATGCAAAAAACGATTGAGGCCATGTCCGAAATTCAGGCTTCCAGTCATAAAATTTCAGAGATTGTAACCCTGATTGATGGCATCGCGTTTCAAACCAACTTATTGGCCTTAAATGCCGCAGTCGAAGCGGCTCGTGCCGGCGATCATGGGCGTGGATTTGCGGTGGTCGCCGGTGAAGTACGCGCTTTGGCGCAAAAATCGGCGGAAGCGGCGAAAGACATTAAAAATCTGATTGACGAAAGTGTTACACGTATTAATGAAGGCACTCGTTTAGCCACCGAATCCGGTGAGTCGTTAGATGGTATTACCTTATCGATTGATGAAATGGTGGCGATGATTACGCAAATTGCTCAGGCCTCCGTTGAGCAGTCTGAAGGCATACGTCAGGTGAATAGTGCGATTGCACAAATTGATGATGCGACCCAGCAAAATGCGGCGTTAGTTGAAGAAACCACGGCTGCATCTCATACCCTGAGTGAGCAATCGACGCATCTACAAAAAGATATGGCCTATTTTGAAGTGCCCGTCAGTTCGTCTAAGCCAAAATTTAGGTTAGCGCTTGCATCCTAGTGGCGTAAAACGTTAAGCCTTTAAATAAAAAAACCGCGCCAATAGCGCGGTTTTTTAGGTTGGCTTTGGATTATTTTAAAGCCGAAATAATCGCTTTTTCGACCTTAGCGATCGGCTGTGTGCCATCAATGCGCACGTATTTCAGTGATGGGTTTTTATCAGCCACGTTTTGATAATAGTCCACCAAAGGCGCAGTTTGTTTGTGGTAAACCGCTAAACGATCTTTGACTACTTCAGGCTTGTCGTCATCACGCTGTACTAGCTCTTCCCCTGTTTCATCGTCCTTGCCTTCCTCTTTAGGCGGGTTATAGACGATATGGTAGGTACGACCAGAGGCCAGATGTGCACGACGGCCTGACATACGCTCAACAATTACATCATCCGGCACATCAATCTCTACTACAGCATCAATACTGACACCAGCTTCGGCCAAGGCATCCGCTTGGGGTACGGTACGTGGAAAGCCGTCTAATAAAAAGCCTTTTGCGCAATCGGGCTGTGCAATGCGTTCTTTAACCAAACCAATAATCACCTCATCCGTGACCAACTTGCCTTCATCCATAAAAGATTTAGCCAGTTTACCCATTTCAGTGCCCGCTTTGATTGCAGCGCGAAGCATGTCGCCGGTCGAAATTTGCGGAATAGCGTATTGCTTGGTTAAAAACTGAGCTTGGGTGCCTTTGCCCGCGCCGGGTGCGCCTAATAGAATGAGTTTCATAAATGTGTCCTAATCGTTAAAAGCAAAATCAAACCCGGGATTATACCCCAACTGATTGATTTAAACTAAGCGGTCAATTCAGCTAAAAGACGCTCGGCTTGCTTAGCGTAGTAGCCGCCAAATAGGTTGTAATGGTTCAAAATATGATAGAGGTTGTATAGGTTTTTACGACTTTGGTAGCCGGGATCAAGTGGCCATTCCGCTTCGTAACCAGCATAAAATTGTTCACTATAGCCGCCAAATAATTCGGTCATGGCAATGTCGGTTTCACGATCGCCATAATAGCTGGCCGGGTCAAAAATTAACGGTAAACCTTGGAGATCAAATGCACTGTTACCGGCCCACAAGTCGCCATGTAACAGAGAGGCTGGTGGTTGATAGGTTTGAAAAAACACCTCGACTCGATTGATCAAGCGTTCACCCAGTTCGATTAATTTTAGCGATGCACCGTTTTGTTGCGCCAGTCCAAGCTGAGGTTTAAGGCGTTGTTGGGCGAAAAATTCGGGCCAGTTATCATGCCAACTATTTAGTTGTGGCGTGTGGCCTAGATAATTGGTTTGTTGCCAGCCGAACTGGTCATGAGTTTGGCGGTGCATTTGTGCGAGCTGTTGGCCACGTAAATAATCATCACCTTGCGCTTGCATCTCTATATATTCCAATAGCAACCAGGTCTGCTGCTGGTTAGCACCATGCTGAATGACTTGTGGACTACGTAATGTTTGACTGGCCTGAATCACCTGGAGCGCCAAAGCTTCACTGGCAAACAAGGCTTCTGCTTTAGGGTGATTGGTTTTTAAGAAAAGATAACCTTGGTTGGTTTGTAACCACCAGGCCTGGTGAATGTCGCCACCACTCACACCTTTGGCTTGTTTAACTTTAACCTTATCCCCTAAGGCTTGATGCAGAATCGGGGTTAACCAAGCCAGATTACTCACTGAAATAACTCTCGGGTTAAGTCACGCAAATTGGTGGGGGTGACATCGGGAATTTCAGGCGCATTTTTTTCATAAAATAATTCAAAAATAGCTTTGGGTGTATCAGCCGGTACCGGTGTTCCGGTGTTCGGATCGATTGGGATATGCACCAAGCCTTCAGGCTGTAAAAAAGGTGCGTCTGGAAACTCTTTAAGTGCTTCACGCATATAGTTGATCCAGATCGGTAAGGCCGCACGCCCAGATGTTTCACGGCGTCCCAGGCTGCTTGGGTTATCAAACCCAACCCACACACTGCTTACTACATCCGGGTTGTAGCCAATAAACCAGCCGTCAAATTGTTGGTTAGTGGTTCCGGATTTGCCGGCAATATCCATACGATCCAACACGCGCGCACTTCGGCCGGTGCCATACTGAATGACGTCCTGCAACATTGACGTCATAATATAAGCATTTTGCGGAGTGATGACTTGAGGCGCTAAGCTTGGATCGTTTTCGAAACAGTGAAGTTGACAGGATTTCTTAGGTTCGGCCTTATAAAGCGCTTTGCCATTAAAATCACGCACTTCTTTAACGAAATAAGGCTCAATTAAATAGCCGCCATTCGCAAACACAGCAAAAGCACGCGCGGCTTCTAGAGGCGTAAATTGCGCTGATCCCAAAGCAAGCGATAGGTTGCGTTGTTTGTTTAACTCATCTAATGGCAAACCAAATAGGCTGGCATGATGAATGGTGGGATGAATCCCAATATCTTGCAATAAACGTATCGGCACTAGGTTTCGCGAATAGGCAATTGCTTGGCGAATTCGAGTGGGGCCATAAAAACGGCCGGAAAAGTTTTCAGGACGCCAAATATCTTCTAAGGCGTCATCGTGGAATACCACCGGCGCATCATTAATAACGCTGGCGGCGGTATAACCCCGCTCCAATGCCGCTGAGTAAAGAAACGGTTTGAAGGCCGAACCCAATTGTCGTTTGGCTTGAGTGGCGCGGTTAAAGGTACTTTTAAAATAATCAAACCCACCCACAAGCGAATAAATCGCGCCATCTCTTGGGCTTAAAGACACCATGCCAGTTTCAACATTTGGGTTTTGCGCTAGGGTCCATTCGCCATTTTGTTGGTGAATATAAACCACGTCACCCTTTTTAAGGATATCTTCGGCTGATTCAGGAGCTGGGCCGGTGTGGTTAACGTCTAGAAAACGCGCTGCCCATTGCATGGTTTCAAAGCGAATTTTCACCTCGGAACCATCGCGAATCATCAACCAGGCCTGGTCCTCGGTTACGTCTGTGACCGCACCGACCGCTAAATCACCGGGCGCAGCAAATTGACCAATGGCTTCTAAAATTTGTTCGCGGTTGGTCATCACAGTCGGAACCAGCGAAATCAACGGGCCACGAAACCCATGTCGACGTTCATAATCTTGCAATCCGTCACGCACCGCTTGATTGGCATATTCTTGGTGCTGACTATCAATTGTAGTGATAATCGTCAGCCCCATATTAAGTGCATCTTCACCAAATTGTTCCAGTGCCCAACGACGTGCCATTTCGGCTACATAGTTGGCTTCAACTTCTATTCTGACGCCTGTTAAGGTGACTTCAATGGGGGCACTTTGTGCCAGAATCATTTCATTTTGCGTGATAAAACCTAATTCTTGCATACGACGCAACACATAGTTGCGTCGTTGCTTAGCGCGTGGTGGATTAACCACCGGATTGTAAGCCGAAGGTGCTTTGGGCAAACCAGCAATGGTCGCGAACTCATGTAGTTCCAAATCGACGAGCTCTTTACCGTAATAGGTTTTCGCAGCGGCGGCCACCCCATATGAACGGTGCCCTAAAAAAATCTTGTTTAAGTAGAGCGCCATGATTTCTTGTTTGCTAAGTTCATGTTCAATTTTGTAAGACAAAATAATTTCATTGAGCTTTCGGGTATAGGAGCGTTCGCTGCTTAAAAAGAAGTTACGCGCTACCTGCATGGTAATGGTGGAACCACCCGATTGCTTAGAACCCGTGGTAATTAATTCAAAGACGGCGCGTGCAATGCCTTTAAAGTCAACGCCACCATGTTCATAGAAGTTTTCATCTTCGGCTGAAATAATAGCTTGTGTCATACGCTCAGGAATTTGGTGATACTCCAGTGGTAAACGACGTTTTTCGCCAATTTCGGTGATGAGCTTGCCATCTTTGGTTTCAATGCGCAGTGGCACTTGATAGGAAATGTTTTTTAAAGTCGAGGCATCCGGTAAGCTTGGATAGACCTTGATGACGTAAGCCGTTAAGGCTAATACAGGAATTAAACCGAGAATGAAAGCCGTGAGAAACAGGACTTTCCAGATCGAACGTTTTTTAGTTTTCGGCGCGTTTTGGCCGGATGAATCTTGATTGTCAGATGCCATGGTTTGTTCTGTAACAGCTTAATTTAAAAAGGCTATTGTACGTTAATTAGATCAGTTTGGGTATGCTTGACATGAAAGCTTCATCTTTGTTTTGGCTGAAGTTTTGATGATTAAAAACGTTTTTTGTTGGGTTTGAATCTTAAATCTTTTTTGGCGAAAAGAGGTAAATCGAGACAATCGAAGGCAGAAAATGTGAGGGGTTCTTGAGCGCACGAAGTCCAGCAACAAAAAAGCCTCCCCACTTTGTTATTAAGATGGGGAGGCTTTTTTTACACAACAATCGAACTGTTGATTATCCGCGGTTTTTATAACGACCGGTTTTAATGTCGCTCCAAGCCATAAATAGGCCGCCACCAACAATCAATACAACGGCTGAAATGACGCCAATCATGCCAATAACTTGCAATAGAGATGCCGGTAAAAGATCTAGATAGATGCCCATGAAAACCAATAAAGGCAGGACAAATACTACAGTCACACCAATAATGAATTGAACTAGGTTTTTCTTGTCTTTTTGATCCATGTTTATCGCCTCAAAATAGTTTTATAAGTTTACGTTGGTGAAATATACCGCTATCACTGCTAAATTTCAAATCTTAGTTGCCACTCGATCAGTGAAAGTTTGATTTCGGTCAAGAAATCAAACGCTAAGCGGATTATGAATACAGCTTGCTAGGATAGGGCTAGGTTGTTGAGCGACGCTAAATCCTGGGGAGCCCCATATTCATAACCTTGATAAAATTCGACACCATATTCTTGCAGTTTGGCGGCAATTTCAGGGCTGCTAACAAATTCAGCGACCACTCGTATGCCAAGTTTTTTTGCAATATTAATAATGCTTTCGGCGACCAACAAGCTATTTTTGTCATCCAATATTTTGCTAATAATTGAGCCATCGATTTTTAGGTAATCCGCTTCCATTTGCACTAAATAGGAGAAATTAGAGTAGCCGCTGCCAAAATCATCAATTGCAATTTCGGCGCCGCGCGATTTGGCATCGACAATAAATTGATGAATATTGGTGTAGTCTTGGATGGACTCAGTTTCGGTGACTTCAAAGGTTATTTTGCCCTGGGTTAGATCACACAAACGATCTAACAAATACTGTCGTAGTTGTTGGTTTTCTATGTCATGAATCGATAAATTAATCGAAATATTGGCCTGGATTTGGTTTGCAAAGGCAAGCGCGGCATCATAAACACAGCGTGTTACTTGCGGGTAATAGCGTGTTTGCTTGGCGATGTCTAAAAATTGTGCGGGGCTAATAATCTCGCCATTGGTTGAAACCATGCGTACCAGCGCTTCATACTTTTTCTCAGCTGGGTTAAGCGGATTCACTATCGGTTGATAAAAATTAACGATACGCTGGTCTTGTAAGGCATCACGCAGTCTATGTAGCCAGAAAACATGGTCAAGTGAAGTTGAAATATGCGCCTGCTCAATCGGAATGTTGTTCGACAAAGGATTGAGTTTCGCTTTAGATAAAGCGCGCTCGGCGAGTTGCAGTTGATAGCGCTCACCTTCTCCAATACCAAACACAACATCTAGGTCAATTAGTGCGCTTTCAACTTGAAACGGGTTTTCAAGCGCTTGTAATTTGATGGTTTGAAGTATGGAAGCAAAATCCTGAGATGACATGGCTTGCTCGGATCGAATCACAAACTGGTCGCCGTGAATGCGGTATAAACCAAAGCCATGGTGCAGGCAGTGCTCTGTTAACCAATTTGAAAACACCATGAGGATTTGATCGGAAAAATCAAAGCCATAAAAGTCGTTAAAAGCACGAAAGTTGCGGATATCAAGTAAGGCCAAAAACAGCGAGTTATCGGACTCCATGTCCATTAAAAGCTGACGTCGATTCGGCAAGCCTGTGAGCTTGTCAAGTCGCTGTTCTTTTAGTTGCTGTTCTTGTTCAACCAGTGCGGTGATATCTTTACGAATACTGATGTATTCAATAATGTCGCCGTTTGCATTGGTAATCGGCAAAATACTACTTTGTACAAAATAAGCGCGGCCATCTTTGCGTTTATTTTTAATTACCCCATTCCAAGTTTTTTTGGCTTGAATCGTCGCCCAGAGTTCTTTAAACACCTCGCTGGGCATGTCGGGGTGACGCAATACATTGTGGTTTTTACCGATGACTTCGTGTTCTTGGTAACCGGAAATTTTTTCGAAGGCTTTATTGATGTAGGTAATCGTACCGGCAAGGTCGGATTTGGAAACAATCGCCGTTTCATCCAACGCATTTTTATATTGTTCAAGAAATTGAATATTGTTATTAAGTTCTTGAGCGGTCACATTCGCTAAGTGTGCCAACGAGCGCATAGTCGAGGCGTTAAGAAGTGGTTGAGAATCCTTCTTTAATTTAACGGTTGGATTTGGCTTAGCCGATTCAGAAAGCGTTAAAAATGTGGTACTGATGTTTAATAACGCATTGGTTTTTTGATGGTGAAAGTATTCGCCATAGGTAAAGAAACCGGCACTTGACGCAAGCGCCGCTAGGGCTTTGAGTTCAGGTTGAATGTGCTCTTTTAAAAAAGCGTGACGTGCGGTGCAAGAGTAAATAAATATCGATTCCACTGGGTGTTCGATACCCACTTCAGCCGCTTTCTGGGTCGAGGCCTGTATCAACTGAGTGTAATCGGCCACGCCAAAATGAACCTGGTCGCCCTCTTGGAAACGCCCAGCATAAATCAAACCACCATCATGGGTTTGCGTCACGGCTGAGCGACCAATCTGTAGCCCGTCTTGTTGAATAATAAGTGGGAATTCCATAATATTTTGTGGAATATTCAACGCGACCTCATCGCCTAAATAATGTCGGTACACATCAAGAACGGGTTGATGGTCAAGTTCAAAAACCACATCATCTTGGCAGCGTGTCACCGTCATTTTGGGGCCGATGGGAACCCAATTTAATACAAAGTCATTATGAAGTATTAAATCCGGGTTGATTAAAAATACGCCCACTACGCCTTGTTGATAGATCTGTGATTGATGAATGAGTAGGCTATATTTAAAAGCATCGTTATCTCCAGCGTTGCCACCGGAAACCATCAAGTCGGGCGAATGATCACTCAGTGCCTGTAGTAAGCGATCGGGCGGAGATTGCAGGGTGTCGGCAAATAAAATCAACCCTTTAGCTTGCAGATTTAGCGCCTGTTTAGCTAGCTCTAGGCCTTGTTGATAACTGGTATCAGCGAGGTAAAAATTAGCAAGCTGAGTCGATTCGAAAAAACTAAAGCTAAGCAGAATCTGCTGATTTAAAACCTCACCGTCAACAATTTCACCACTGGTGGATGCACCAATCACTTTAATCTGAGGGTGCGTGTTCAAAATCGCGTTTAATAGCGTTTGAACGAGCACCGAATCCTGTTGTCCTGTAAACACTTGCAATAAAATCGACGAATGCTTAAACACATCTTGTTTTAAAAAGTGGTTTAAAGCATCCGCGGATTTATAGAGATGGTTGATCGTTTGCACAAAGCGTCCTGAATAAAGAGAGTTAAAGAGAGGTCTCTTTAACTCAGAGTCGTTAGCGTAATTTAAGCTTTTTGGTCTAGTTAATTAGCTTAGTTAAAATTCAGCCCATTCATCTGCATTCTGTTCAGGTTTGGCGGGTTGCGCTTTTTTAACTGGGGGTAAGGCCGCGGGTTTTTGAGCGGGCTTAGTTGGTTTCGGATTGGCCGGTTTCTCCAAGGCTTTATTTGACTTGGTGGGTGCGGCTTGTGAGCGTTGACTTAGTCCTCGAATCTGACGTTCGCCTTTTACATTGCCCGTGGTTTTAAAGAAGGCCATATCTTCTGATAAGTTACGCGCCTGTTCACTCATGCTTTCAGATGCAGCGGTAGTTTCCTCTACCAACGCAGCGTTTTGTTGAGTAACCTGGTCAATGCTGTTGATCGCATCATGCACCTGGTTGATGCCAGAAGCTTGTTCACCTGAGGCTTTCGCAATTTCATTGATCATGGCGGTAACTTCATTGACCGAGCCGGTAATGGCTTTGAGCATATCGCCCGATTCGGAGGCTAGTTTAGTGCCGTGGTCAATGCGGCCAACACTTTCATCAATCAGCTTTTTGATGTCTTTGGCGGCTTCGGCCGATTTTTGTGCCAGGGCTCGCACTTCACCCGCGACTACCGCAAAGCCACGCCCATGATCACCGGCTCTGGCCGCTTCAACCGCCGCGTTTAGTGCGAGTAAGTTGGTTTGGAAAGCAATGCCATCAATCAGGGTAACGATGTCGGCAATTTTGTGGCTCGATGCCTGAATCGAGTTCATGGCTTCAATGGTTTGTTGCATTACCTCGGAGCCTTGGGTGGCTTTAGCTTGGACATCTTGGGCTAGATCAGCGGCTTGGTTTGCGTTTTGAGTATTGTTTTGAATCGCTGAGTTCATTTCGTCCATCGTAGCAGAAGTTTCTTCTAATGCGGCGGCTTGTTGTTGAACGCGTTCGCTTAAGTCATTTGAGCCTTGTGAAACTTCATTGGCTGCGCTATCGACCACATTGGCGGCTTCAATCGCAACCGATACAATGCCGTCTAGACGAGAAATAGAGCTATTAATTGCATGAGTTAATTGACCCAGCTCTCCTTCAAAATCATTTTCAATGGTTTGAGTTAAATCGCCTTCGGCCATACCGGTGGTGACACGAATGACATCGTTCATCGCACCTTCAATCGCATCCATCAGTTCATTAATAGATTGACTCAAGTCCTTGGCCACACCATCCACTTTTGCTAAGTCGATGCGATCACTTAAATAGCCAAGCTGCGCGCGTTCGACGGTCGCGCCTACATTTTCAAGTAGTTGCACTTCTTCGGTTAGGTCACTCCATTCGACCAGTGTTGCGGTACGCACGCCAACACGGTTTCTAAGTGGAAGCATGGTAAGTTCAAGGTGAAAGCCTGCGATGTTGACTTTGACAGAGGTCGACTCCGTTAATTTTGAAATCATGGCACGCTGGTGCGATGGGTTTTTATGGAACACATCAATGTTTTTACCAATCAGGGTTTTGGCGTCAAAGTTTGATGCGATGGTTTTAAGGTCGGCTTCGCGCTCCTCAAAAAACTCATGCATCGAGTCGTTCATATAAATAATATTGTGATTGGCATCGGCAATCATGATATTGCTTTGTAATTTATCCATCGCGCCTTGAAGTTGGCGAGCACGATCCAGCTGGTAAGCACTTTCTTCACGTTGTTCTAGGAAAGATAGATTGGTGGATACCACCGCATTGCGTAGTTTGCCGGAATAGGTAACCGGGTCATAATTAAGCTCCGGCAAGGTTTCGCCACTGGCGAGTTGTCTGAGTGAATCGACCGCACTTTGTTGAGTACGCGTTAAGCTGATCCCGTAACCAATTAAAATGGCAACCAATAAAAGCGCCAATATCTCATTTAATAGAGGGCTGATTAAGCTGATACCCATCAGAACCAGCAGGTTGGGGATTAACGCCAACACCACACCCACCATTCCTAATTGTAGAGCCGGATTAAGATGCGCAAAAATATTCCACTTATGTGTGTTTAAGCCGTAGATAACGCGACCGTGCTTGATTTTAGCTTTACCGGCCGCAATGTCGCGATAGGCTTGAGTGGCAGCTTGTTTATCCGCGGCATCAATGCGCGAGCGCACAGACATGTAGCCGGTGATCTCGCCGTCTTTAAAGAGGGGGGTGGCGCGTGCCTTAACCCAATAGAATCCGCCATCTTTGCGACGATTTTTAACGAGCTGAGTCCAAGGGATACCGGCCTTTAAGTCCGCCCACATATCGGCATAAACCGCGGGGGGAACATCTGGGTGGCGAATCATATTATGCGGTTGTCCAATCAACTCATCGCGGGTAAATCCGCTGGCGGCTTCAAATGCATCGTTACATTCTAAAATGGTGCCAGCTAAGTCGGTTTTGGAGACCAAAATTTGGCCTTTAGCGACTTCGTATTCATTATTGTTTATGGGTTGATTGTTGCGCATTCTGTTCCCCCAGAATTAGTAGTGAAAAGCGAACTTATTAGATTAAAAGCACTTTGATGCTTTCATCATTATAACCCTATTATTTGTCGCGTAATAAGTTCCGCGCAATTATACACTCGTTGTTAAAATAGTATACAAATAGTTATACATAATCTTATACAATATTTTGAACCTGTTCGCG
The DNA here is from genome assembly GCF_036568485.1 of Thiomicrospira sp. Classification (GTDB taxonomy): domain Bacteria; phylum Pseudomonadota; class Gammaproteobacteria; order Thiomicrospirales; family Thiomicrospiraceae; genus Thiomicrospira. The sequence goes on along the minus strand of NZ_DATCSL010000075.1, from coordinate 12,464 downwards.
CATCTGTTCGATGAGCACTTTTAACTCGACACTCACTTGGCTGACACGACTATCAATAGACTTAGCGCCTAAGGTATTAGCTTCGCGGTTGAGTTCTTGCATTAAAAAATCCAAGCGACGGCCAATGGCACCCGATTCATGCGTAACACGTACCACTTCATCTAAATGTGTTTGAAGACGATCGAGCTCTTCGGCGACATCAATTTTTTGCGACAAGATGGCCACTTCCATCGCCAGTCGATCTTCATCAATTTGTTGGCTGAGTTCGCCAACCCGTTCACGTAAACGCTGTTGGTATTGATCGATCAGGCTTGGCAAAATCGGGCTAAGACGATGAATTTGTGCACGCATGGCATCGGCTCGTTGCAAAATGAGTTGCGCCAGTTGCTCACCTTCGCGCTGACGCGATTGGTTAAGTTGTTCTAGCGCTTGTTCAAATGTATGCAGAATGTCTGAATGGATTTGTTGCATATCAGGCCTGGTGGCTTCGACCAGGCCTGGCCATTGCAATAACTCGAGTGGATTTATTTGGGTCGCTTCCGGTAAACGTTGCTGGATATGACAAATAGCTTGATTAAGCTGCGCTAAAAGCGTGTCGTTAATCGGTAGTTCAGCGTGGCTTTGATTTAAATCGAGTTTTAACACCAGCTCAATTTTCCCGCGTTCCAATTGTTGTTTACACCGTTCACGTAATGGCATTTCAAGCGATCGATAAGCGTCTGGTAGTCGAAAATTAAGCTCCAAATAGCGCTGATTAACCGCACGAATCTCCCATTGAATTTGGCCCCATTCGGTTGTGTGATTGAGGTTGGCAAACGCCGTCATACTCTTCATTTAGCTGGCCCTAGATGGTTTATAATGGCCCCATTTTACCGCTTAGGAATTTAAGCGTCCAACTCATTGAAAGCAAAAGGAAACGCCATGCGACCCAGCGGAAGAAACGCGCCAGCCCTAAGAGATATCAGTATTACGCGACACTTTACTAAACACGCCGAAGGCTCGGTGTTGATCGAGTTCGGCGACACGAAAGTGATTTGTACGGCGACGGTTGAAGATACCGTGCCACCCTTTTTACGTGGACAATCGCAAGGTTGGCTTACTGCCGAATATGGCATGTTGCCGCGCTCAACCAATACCCGAATGCGCCGCGAAGCTTCGGCCGGCAAACAGGGTGGGCGCACTTTAGAAATCCAGCGTTTAATTGGTCGCTCATTGCGCGCGGCTTTGGATTTAAAAAAGCTCGGTGAACGTACCATTTATATTGATTGCGATGTCATCCAAGCGGATGGCGGCACACGCACCGCTTCGATTACGGGCGGCTTCGTTGCGCTGGTGCTGGCGTTGGAAACCTTAATTGAGCAAGGCAAGTTGACCGAAAACCCATTAGCGCATTATATTGCGTCGGTTTCGGTGGGGGTTTATAAAGGTGAAGTGGTCGTCGATCTGGACTATGCCGAAGATTCAAATGCCGATACCGATATGAATTTAGTGATGACCGAAACTGGCGATTTTATTGAGGTACAAGGTACAGCTGAAGCTGCGCCCTTTAGTTTAGCGCAAATGAATCAAATGATGAGTATGGGGCAAGCGGCCATTTTTGAGCTGATTGAAAAACAAAAACAAGCGATTAAACAAAGCTAACCCCTTATAAACCGTCAGTTCAACCCAGCACCAGGCCTGGTGCTGGAAAGCAAAAGGAAAAACCATGCAAACCTTGGTGTTAGCCACCAATAATGCCGGCAAACTGAAAGAATTGCTGGCATTGTTTCCAGATAAAGATGTCAGACCCCAGTCCGACTTCTTTAGCGAACAAGTTGAAGAAACCGGCTTGAGTTTTATTGAAAACGCCTTACTAAAAGCGCGTTTTGCCGCGCAAAAAACCGGCCTACCGGTGATTGCAGATGATTCGGGCATCGAAGTTGCGGCCTTAAATGGCGAACCGGGTATTTATTCAGCGCGTTATGCTGGAGAAGGGGCAACCGATACACAAAACCTCTATAAGTTATTAGAAGCCATGCATGGCGTACCCGAAACACAACGCCAAGCCAGTTATTATTGTGCGATGGTGTGTGTGCGTCATGCCAACGATCCCACGCCTTTGATTGGTTTGGGGCGTTGGCATGGTGAAATATTGCGTCAACCTCAAGGGGACGGTGGGTTTGGTTATGATCCGATTTTTTATTTGCCAGATTACCAATGCAGCGCCGCCGAAATTGGTGCGGAATTGAAAAACCAAATCAGCCACCGCGCCCAAGCACTGCAGGCCTTAGTTGCACAACTTGCCTAACCAGGCCTGGTGCTTTGTTCTTCCACTAAGCAAGATTAATTATGATGCATTTTAGCCAACCTTTGCCTTTATCGCTTTATATTCACTATCCTTGGTGCGTGCAAAAGTGTCCCTATTGCGATTTTAATTCGCATGATCTAAAAGCGGGCATCGACTTGGCCACACAAGAACAAGTTTATTTGCAAGCTTTGGTGAAACAACTGGAATCGACCCTGCCGATGATTTGGGGGCGTCAAATTCAATCGATCTTTTTTGGCGGCGGTACACCTAGTTTAATGTCGGTAGAAGGACTGGATTGGCTGATGTCGCAGTTGCGCGCCTTGCTGGGCTTTGGTTCCGATATCGAAATCACTCTAGAAGCCAATCCCGGAACGGTTGACGAAGCTAAGTTTGCTGGCTTTCGTCAGGCTGGCATTAACCGGCTTTCAATCGGCATTCAAAGTTTTAACGCCGATCATTTAAAAGCCCTTGGTCGTATTCATGACGACCACCAGGCCTGGTCGGCGATAGAAGCCGCCAAAAAAGCCGGCTTTGATAATTTTAATTTGGATTTAATGTTTGCTTTGCCGGGTCAAACCCTTGAGCAAGCCCAACAAGATGTGACGCAAGCTTTAAGTGCCCAGCCCAAACATATTTCGCATTATCAGCTGACCTTAGAACCCAACACCCCTTTTTATAGGCAACCGCCGGTTTTACCCGATGAAGATTTAGCCTGGGATATGCAACTGGCTTGCCAACAGCAATTCAAGCAAGCCGGTTATGAGCATTATGAAGTGTCGGCTTATGCGCAACCCCGCCAGCAAAGTCGACATAATTTGAATTATTGGACATTTGGTGACTACATTGGCTTGGGGGCCGGCGCACACGGTAAATTAACCCTACCGCAAACGGCTGAAATCTGGCGTTCGCAAATGCCGGCCTCACCGGGCGCGTTTGTGCGTTTAATGGATAAACCCGCTGACTTAACTACCAGGCCTGGTGGTTCGCCATCTTACGGACGTTGGCAAACCGTGGCTGAAAATGAGGTGACGTTTGAGTTCATGTTGAATGCGCTACGCTTGCAACAAGGCTTTGATTTAGAGTTGTTTAACGCACGTACAGGCTTGGATTTAGAAACCATTGAGTCAAAATTGGCACAAATGGCAAAAGAAAATTGGATAATTCGAACTGAAAATAAGCTAGAATTAACTCCCCAAGGTCAAAAATATTTAAACTCGCTGATCGAACTTTTTTTGGAATAGGTGATTTATGAGACACAAAATTAATCGTGGACTCAGAATTTTAGTCGTGGTGTTTTTTTTAGTACCGGTATTTGTATTAACCGCGTTTTTTGGTGCCATTAGTCTGATGGATTTTAACCAATATAAACCCATGATAGAACAAGAAGTGGCCGCCAAAACAGGCTATCAGTTGCGCATAAACGGCGAGCTCGAAGCCAGCGTGATTCCTTTGCAGCTCAAAATTGGACCCAGCGAACTGCGTCATGCAAGCTTTGAAAGCGAAGATCCGTTATTGGCGTTTGAGAAGATTAACCTGCGTGTGTCGTTAGTGGCGCTGTTATTACAAGCCAAGGTGCATTTGCTTGGAGTGGAACTGTTTGAGCCACGTATTCATTTGCAAGTCGACGAACAAGGTCAAACCAATTGGGGAAGCCAGTTAGCTTCGGCTCCGTCACAAACTAACGCTTATTTTAAAAAGGTTAATTGGCAAAGCGTTAATCAAGCGCCTGAACAAGTCATTGAACAGAGCGCCATGTTGGCCGAGCGTTTTGATATTAAATTAAGCAATGTCACTTTATATGACGGCCTGGTAAGTTGGCATAATCCTGCGCACAATCAACACTACGAGCTTTCAGATCTCGAGTTAATGGCGTTTGATGTTGAGTTGGGACAAGGTTTTGATTTGCAATTTCAAGGTCGATTAAAAAATGAACAAACTGGCCATTATTATGATGTCGATCAACAGGGTCACATCTCGATTGCCAAGGATATGAAATCCCTCTCAGTCAAACAGCTGAATGCCGATATGAGTTTATTTTGGCCGCAAGCCATGGATCGTAATGAGCTAAAAATTCAACTAGCGTTAAACGGCCTGAACTGGCATCAAGCGGATAAACGCATTGATATTGAATCCGCCAAGCTAAACGCCTTGGATGCGGATGTGAGTTTTAGCTTAGCAGGCCATTATGGTGATCAGTTAGATTTAGCAGGCCAAGTCGCTATTGATTATCTGAATCCGCGTCAATGGCTCGATTACTTTGAATTGCCTTATCCTAATTTTGTCGAAAAACAAGCTTTGAGCCAATTAGAGGGGACGTTTAACTGGCAGCTGACCCCCACAAAGTCGCAGTTGGAGGAGATCGACCTCACGCTGGATAAGACTCAGATTAAAGGTTACTTTAACTATCAACATAGTGCACAGTCGAGTTATCAGTTTGATTTGGCGATGGGCGATCTGAATATGGATTTTTATGCAGCTCGTATAGAGGACACAACACCAGAGTCACAAACCACAAGCACACAAGAATCGGCTGAAACACAGAAAGAACCACTTAAGGTGACAGCCGAGAAAATTTATCTACCCGTTGGTGTGCCGGTGCGTACCTTGCGCGAAAGTCAGATTCAAGGCCAATTACAAGTGGAGGCTTTGCAAATTTGGCAAGGGCAATATCAGCAAGTTCAAATGGGGTTTAATGCTGAGTATGGCAAGCTTGATATCGCGCCGTTTGATGCCGATTTATATGAGGGGCACTGGCGCAGTCAGTTGAAAGTCGATGTGAATAACGACACGCCGCGCTTTCACTTTAAAGGCCAATTAGAGAATGTGAATGCACAAGCCTTTTTGCGAGATGTGTCGAACTACGATTTATTAAACGGCACACTGTCGAGCCATTTTGATTTACGCACCGCGGGCAGTAATTTGGATGCAATCAAATACAACATGAATGGTTTGTTTCGTGCGGACTTAGTAGATGGCGCTTATTTGGGGGTGGATTTAAATCGTTTACTGCTTGGACAAGCTATTCAGGCTGGGGATGCCACACCTTTAGAAAGTGTGCGTTTAGGTGGTCAAGTGGTGAATGGTATTTATCATCTGCAACAAGCCAGCCTAAAAAGTGACCGGTTTGATGCCAAAGCCTTTGGCAAAGTACATTTGCCGAACGCAACCTTAGAAACCGAGTTGCATCTTACTTATCAAGATCCACCCGAAGCCTTAGCTGTGTTGAAAGGCATTAAAGTACCGGTTACGTTAAGCGGTTCAGTCACTAAGCCAGACTGGCAAGTGGATATCGATAAGTTGTTGGGCGCGGATAATTTAAAACGTTTAATGCGTTTCTTTAACTAACGCCCAACAAAGAGTCGTGATATTTAAGAGTCGGCTTTGTTTCGTGAAGGTGTTTTGACACGATCACGGCTCGGCCAACGCGTGGCCTTGGGTTTGGCTGTGCCAGCTGGTTTATGACTGGTTGAACCAGGGCGACCACCTCGGTTATTGCCCCCATTTTTGGCTGCTGGACGACGTTTTGGTTTGCGATCCATCGATGTGGCCGGCACTTCGTGTTTAGGTTCAAAACCCTCTTCATAACGACGTGTCAGTAACTTACCTGTTAAGTGTTCAATCGCGGCCAATAATTCGACTTCATCCGCACTCACCAATGATAAGGCTTCACCCTTAGAACCAGCACGACCAGTACGACCTATACGGTGCACGTAATCTTCCGCGACATTGGGTAAGTCAATATTGATCACATGCGGTAATAAATCTATGTCGATGCCTCGTGCGGCAATATCGGTCGCCACTAATACACGGATTTTATTGGCTTTAAAATCGGCCAGTGCTTTGGTGCGCGCGCCTTGGCTTTTATTGCCATGCAAAGCCGCCGCCGGAATACCAGCTTGTGCCAGTTTTTCGGTCATGCGATTGGCACCATGTTTGGTTTTGCTAAAGGCCAAAACTTGTTGCCATTGGTTGCTGGCGACTAGGTGAATCAAGAGTTCAGTTTTGCGCGCTTTATCAACCGGAATCACAGTTTGTTCCACCAGTTCAGTAGTTGAATTTGGTGGCGTGACCGACACTTCTAACGGTTGGTTTAAAAACTGTTTCGCCAACTCCCGAATTTGACCCGAGAAGGTCGCCGAGAACATGAGGGTTTGGCGTTTTTTCGGCAAGACTTTAACAATGCGTTTTAAATCGTGAATAAAACCCATGTCCAACATACGATCGGCTTCATCTAAAACCAGAATTTCTAGCTTGTCGAACTTAACCGCGTTTTGTTGATATAAGTCCAATAGGCGGCCGGGTGTCGCCACCAATACATCCACGCCACGACGCAGTTTCATCATTTGCGGGTTAATGCTGACACCACCAAACACCACGGTTGAACTGGCTTTGATATGTTGACCATAATTAACCACACTTTCGTGTACCTGAGCCGCCAATTCGCGGGTAGGTGTGAGCACAAGCGCACGAACTTGGTTCGCGGCCGGACGTTCGCCTTTGGCCAGTAGGTCTAACATTGGCAAGGTAAAACCAGCGGTTTTGCCAGTACCCGTTTGGGCGGCGGCCATTAAATCGTGGCCTTTAAGGACTAAGGGGATGGCTTGTTGTTGGATAGGCGTGGGCGACGTATAACCTTCGTCATTAACAGCGCGCACAAGTGTTTCAGCTAAACCTAGCTCGGTAAATTTCATATTCAAGTCTCATAAAGTTAGTGCGACCTGAATCTGACAACCAAAACCAAATCGCGGGTATAAAAAGAGCGCCAAGCTTACAGGAGATCAGCTAAAAAAGCGAGCAATCTGTTTTACTTAGCTAAAAACTTAAGAGTAGAATTTGGATAGGCGTTTGCCTCAAACAAACAATAACTAAGGAGTTTACCGTGAATAAATCAATTATAAGCTTACTCAGCGCCGCGTTTAGCTTTATGTTCGCTTTACCAGCGTTGGCGATGGTTGCCGATCTCGCCGATCCGGCCTGGGATGGAAAAACCATCCCTAAGGGCATGCAATGTCAAAAGTTTGGTGGCGAAGGGCCTAGAACACCGGCTTTGATGATCAGTGAGATTCCAGAAAAAACCAATGTGTTAATTTTTGAATACAGCGATCGTAGTCATAAACCGATGGATAATGGTGGGCATGGTAAGTTTGGATTTGCGATTAACAACCAAGCGGATTCGGTTTGGGTGCCACAGGTAAGTGGCCACAGCTTTAAACTGCCCAAAGGCTTCTTTATGATTGAAGCTCACCGCAACCCAAAATGGGATAAAGCCGGCGCTTATATGCCACCTTGTTCAGGTGGAAAAAATAACAGTTATTATGTGACCGTTAAAGCCGCGCAAATTGTTGATGACCAACTTAAAATTCATGCCGAAACGAAATTAGAGTTGGGTAAATATTAAGCTGTTATAAGTTGATCTAGCCAAGCACCAGGCCTGGTGCTTGGCTAGTCCGTCATTTGAATAGGGTTTGCGCGATAACGCAAAATATCATTACTGCCCTCAAGCAGCACTAATTCTAAGCCTTTTTGTGGATACAACCAGCGCTCCAGTCCATCTTCCATTTTCTGAATTTCAGCGGCTTCGCCAAAGCGTTTAATAATCGCGTCACGTGTTAAGTTACGGCGAGGTACAAGCGTCACCTCTTTAATCGGATAATCAAATAAGGCTAAGGTATCTTCATTATTTAGCTGAATTTGACGTGCCCCTTGTTTGGAAATGGTGGTTCGCGCCCCGCGTTCATAAAAGGCTTCTAAATCTTGTTCGCTTAAGGCCAGCTTAATCACCAATGCGCCATGAATGGTTCCGATATAAGTTGAACCTAAATAGGCTTCGGCGGATTTAGAGCCATCTTGCATTTCGAATAATTTCACCTCAATATCGCGACCATAAAGTTCGGTCACCTCTTTTAAGGTGGAATAATTGAGCACTAAGCCCAACGCGTTTAAACGGCCTTGTTCATCATAACTTGCGTTCCAAGGAAGTTGCGTTTGTTTAATATCACCGTGATTGTTGGGTGCCAACCAAAGCAAGCCAAAAAATAACACCAGCGTGAGGCCGATGACCCAATATAAAGGACGGTTTTTCATGGAGCGGGTTACCTATTTTGGTTCTGGGCGATCGTTAAACTCACCAAGTTCAGGGTTCGAATTTTCATCTCGAGGAATATACTTGGCAATATTTTTATCGATGATGCCTTTACTGGCATCGTAGACCGAAATACCAGTTTGCATAAAGGTCACAATGACCGCCATCATCACTAAAGCGCCGCTAAAAAAGATGGTGATAATTTCAAAAATCGGGGTAGAGCCGCCATCATCTGAGAAATTATTCATCGCTAACCCGCCTGGCATGATGAACTGCACCAGTTCATAAATACCTACAATGACGATAGCGATTAGGTAGCTGCCAATTAAAATACGGCCTCGACGCCAAGCTAACACCCAGTTAGCAGCAACATACCAGCTATCGGTTTGGCGCTTTTTCTGACCATGGAAATACACGTAACTTAACACCAAGACAGAAATCAGCGGAATTAAAATGAACATTAAAGGCTCACCGCTGGTTTTTAAAATCGAGAGGGATAAAAATAAGTGTGTGAGCAAAATATTGAGGTTAAAAATATGGTGCGGATTTTTGGCGAGATGCGCTTCGCTTTCAGTAATCTGGTATTGCATGAGTGAACCTCAAGTTGGATTAAGAATTCAAATAAAGTTTAATAGCGCTTTCAAGTTCGCTATAAGCTTGTTTAATTTCAGGCCATAAAGCCTGAGCTTTTTTGAGTTCGCCATCGCGGCCAAAATATTCCATTTGCAGACATAATTTTGGCAGGTCAGCGGCACCAATGTTGGACGAGCTACCTTTTAAGGTGTGCGCGTGCCGTTTCACATCGGCGGCATTTTGCTTTTGAATGGCATGATCAAGTTCTTCCATCAATGCGGGTGTGATTTCTAAATAGGTTCTTAAAATTGGCGCGAGGCTATCACCGATCACGCTTTTAAGATGCGCTAAGCTTTTTAAATCAAGGGGCTGACTCATCCGTATTTCCTTATCACCCGAGTGAATGTATTAAATAACCTCTCATAGGTTCATTTAACTTGAATGTTTGAAGTATAACGTAATTTGATCCGTACCGGCGAATCAGATTGAGCAAAATATTAGGTTATTAAACACCAGGCCTGGTGCTTATTGCAAAGTAAACTGGGTTTTGAATTTATTGGTACTAGACACCAGTGCAAGGCTGATTTCATCCTCAAATGCGGAATGTCCGGATTGTTCACAAATAATCAGGTCGGCATTGGGTAATGCGTTTTTTAAAGCAAAAGCTTGATTGATTGGACACACCATGTCGTAGCGTCCATGCACAATCACCGTTGGAATATGTACAATTTTATGGGCCTGATCTAACAGTTGGTTTGGGCTTAAAAACGCCTTGTGGATAAAGTAGTGGCATTCGATTCGTGCCATGGCCAGAGCATGGTGTGGATCAGCAAAATGCTGCACAACATTTGGGTCGGTTTTTAAATTAGACGTGCGACCTTCCCATACTGACCAAGCTTCAGCTGCTCGCATTCTGGCGATTTCGTCCGTGCCTGTCAAGAGTCGGTAATAGGCTTGTACAAGGGCGTGGCGGTCGTTTTGTTCGATTGGTGCAATGAAATCTTGCCAATAATCTGCATAAAATTCACTGGCCCCTTTTTGGTAAAACCAATCAATGTCTTGATCACGACATAAGAAAATGCCGCGTAGAATTAAAGCTTGTACAGTCTGTGGATAACTTTGTGCGTAAGCTAGCGCAAGAGTCGAACCCCAAGAACCACCGAATAGCATCCATTTTGCAATATTCAAATGCAAACGCAGTTTTTCTAAATCGGAGACTAAATCTTGAGTAGTGTTATTTTCTAGACTAGCGTGCGGAAGCGATTGTCCGGCACCACGTTGATCTAAAAGAATGATGCGATAAAAATGAGGGTCAAAAAATTGACGGTGACGAGCGGAACATCCACCCCCCGGGCCACCGTGAATAAACACGATCGGTTGTCCCGTTGGGTTGCCGGATTGTTCGTAATAGAGTTGATGCCCATCCCCTACCTCAAGAAACCCTTGTTGAAAAGGTTCAATCGGTGGGTAGAGATGGGCAGTCATCGTCTCTGGGCCTTATTTACTGCCGCGGCTGTGACGTTTACGGTCGTTTTCCGTTAAGTGTTTTTTACGGATACGAACAAAGTGAGGCGTCACTTCAACCAGTTCATCTTCATCAATGAACTCAAGCGCTTGTTCCAAGCTGAAACGAATCGGCGGTGTTAGAACGATGGCTTCATCGGTACCCGAAGCACGCATGTTGGTTAACTGCTTACCTTTAAGTGGGTTAACGGTTAAGTCGTTGGCGCGACTGTGTAAGCCGATTACTTGACCTTCATATACTTCATCACCATGACCGATAAATAAACGACCACGTTCCTGAAGGTTGAATAGAGCAAAACCTAATGCTTTACCTGTGCCCATAGAAATCAATACACCACGCGTACGTTCACCCACGGTACCTTCAAACTTAGGACCATAATGTGAGAAGCTGCTGAAGATTAAACCGTTACCCTGGGTTGCGGTCATAAATTCAGTACGGAAGCCAATCAAACCACGTGAAGGAATAATAAAGTCGATACGTACACGACCTTGTCCGTCCGGCACCATGTCCGTCATTTCCGCTTTACGAATACCAAGCTGTTCCATAACCGTACCTTGGCTTTCTTCTGGTACGTCAACAGTTAAGGTTTCGTAAGGTTCTTGAATTTGGCCATCTACTTCGCGGAAGATAACTTCTGGACGAGACACACCTAATTCAAAGCCTTCACGACGCATGTTTTCGATTAAAACCGACAGGTGAAGTTCACCACGGCCTGATACACGGAATTTGTTGGCGTCTTCAGTGTCTTCAACACGAAGGGCTACGTTGGTTAATAATTCTTTGTCCAAACGTTCACGAATTTGACGTGAAGTTAAAAGCTTACCGTCCTGACCTACAAACGGTGAAGTGTTAACTTGGAAAGTCATGCTTACAGTGGGTTCATCAACCGTCAAAGCCGGTAACGCTTCTGGGTGGTTTGGATCACAAAGAGTATCTGAGATATTCAATGGGTCTAAACCACTAAACGCAACGATGTCACCTGCGTGAGCTTCTTCAATGTTTACACGGTCAAGGCCGTTAAAACCAAACAATTCAGCCACTTTCGCGTTACGTTTTTTGCCATCTTTATCCACAACCGCTACTGGCATACCAACCTGAACCGCACCACGTTTGATACGACCCGTGCCGATAACACCCTTATAAGTGTCATATGACAAAGAAATACACTGCAACTGAAATGGCCCGCCAAGGTCAACTTCAGGTGGTGATACTTTTTCAACAATGGTTTCAAATACTGGCTGCATGTCGCCAGAACGTACATCTGCATCATAACCAGCGTAGCCGTTGAAGCCTGATGCAAATAAGATTGGGAAATCCATCTGCTCATCAGTCGCACCTAAACGGTCAAACAAATCGAAAGTTTGGTCTACAACCCAGTCAGGACGAGCCGCATCACGGTCAACTTTGTTAACCACAACGATTGGCTTCAAGCCCTGCTGTAAGGCTTTTTGGGTTACGAAACGAGTTTGAGGCATAGGGCCTTCAACCGCGTCCACCAATAATAGAACCGAGTCTACCATCGACAAAATACGTTCTACTTCACCACCAAAGTCGGCGTGACCAGGGGTGTCAACGATGTTGATACGGTAGCCATTCCAAAGTACGGCGGTGTTTTTTGACAGAATCGTGATGCCACGTTCTTTTTCTTGATCGTTCGAGTCCATCACGCGCTCGCCGTGATCTTTGCGGCCGTCTAGCGTACCTGACTGTCTTAAAAGTTGGTCAACCAATGTGGTTTTGCCGTGGTCAACGTGAGCGATAATTGCGATGTTACGAATATGATCGGTGGTCATGAATAAAGCCTGTAGAAACTAACTAAAAATAAAGAAGCGGATTATACTGCAAAAATCAAAGGCTTTTTTAGCTAAATGCTATGAAAAATCAAATAAATACCGAACACGTTGGAAGTTAAGCAAGTAATAAAACGATTCAAAATCATAAAGTGCTGGATGGGTGCCGAGTTGTAAATCTTAAGTTTAAAGTCGACGGCTGATTGA
>NZ_DATCSL010000074.1:0-8256 GCF_036568485.1 Thiomicrospira sp. | reverse complement strand
GTTGGCATCGCCGACAAACTGGATCGAGAGGTCACCTTTTTATCCGGCGGCGAAAAACAGCGCGTGGCGATTGCGCGGGCATTATTAATGTCACCCAAACTATTATGCATGGACGAACCGCTGTCGGCACTCGATTGGCGCGCCAAAGCTGAATTGCTAAGTTTGATAGAAGAACTGGTGGCCGAATTCAATTTGCCGGTGCTGTATATCACCCATGCACCGATTGAAGTCGAACGTTTGGCCAACCAAATCGTGTTTATGAAACACGGCAAAATTGAGACCATTGAAACCCTGCAGCAAGCCTTAGCCCGTGCCGATTCGCCCTTATTTGACGAGCAAGGTGCGGTATCGGTTTTAATCGGACAACCAGGCCTGGTGGACGCTGGGTTACGTGAAATAAAACTGGGCGATGACCGACTTTACCTCAGCCAAACCCACGACATCCACACCCCAAGCGTACGCATCCGCGTGCTTGCGCGCGACGTGAGTTTGGCATTATCCGACCCCAAAGATTTAAGCATCATCAACCATCTGCCAGTGACGATAGATGAGTTAATTCCGCTCGATGAACACCGTTTATTAGTACGTTTAAACCTAAGCAATCAGCAAAAACTATTTGCCGAAATCACTCAAGCCTCAGCCCAACGCCTCAACCTACAACCAGGCCTGGTGGTTTATGCTTTGATTAAATCCGTGGCGATGACAGAATAAGCCACAAACACCAGGCCTGGTTGCGGTTACGCGTTAGCAAGCATCCAGCCGCTCTAACTCACAAGCGTTTTTTTCGGCTTATTTTTACCTGTGCGTATTCCGCAAGGATTTCGGCATAGGTTTGCTGTACGCTGGCGGCGTAAGGTTCAATGTCGAATTCTTTGGCGAAAGCTTGAGCCGCCTCGCTCATACGCTGGCGCAAGTCATCTTCTTCGATTAAGGTTTGCACCGCTTTTGACCAGGCCTGGTGGTTTTCTGGGGTTTTGATACCCGTTTGGTTTTGTTCAATCACGTCATCAATGCCGCTGGCGCGCACGGCGACAACTGGCAAACCACCCGCCATGGCTTCAAGAATCACCATGCCTTGAGTTTCAGAGCGAGATGCAAATACAAAAATGTCACCCAGTTGATATAAGGATGGCATTTGATCGGGTCGCACTTTGCCAACCAGCAAAACCTTATCGGTTAAACCTAGGCTATCAATTTGCGCCTGCAAGGTTTCGCGCGATTCGCCCTCCCCTACAATTAAACATTTAAACGACTTGTTTGTCTTGGTTGTGAGGCTCGCCAGCGCTTGTAGCATAAATTCAAAGTTTTTTTCTGGACTTAGCCGGGCGACTGACACGAGAACAACTTGTCCAGGCTCAATCCCCCAGCGTTGCTTGAGTGTCGATATATTTTGCGTGTCTGTTTGCTGAAAGTCGGAATATTCAATCCCGGTTGGATGCACATAAATTGGGCGTTTAACGCCAATTAATCGCAGGTATTCTTCAGCCGATGCGGTTGGCACAATCACCGCATCGCATCGATTAGCAAAACGCCGCACCGCGCCATGTACAATCACGTTACGGAACAATGGACTGGGCAGCGGCACAAAATGCGCGTAATGTTCTAGCCGAGTATGATAAGTCAGCACCACCGGCACACCCAATCGCCGCCCCCAAATTAAACCAAGCCGCCCCAACCAAAAAGGATGATGAACATGAATAAGATCAGGTTTAAAGGTTTGCAAGGCTTGCTTGACGCGCGTGGAAAATAAATTCGCCAATCGAAACGGTTGCCCTGCGCCAATCTTTAACCAGGAAGGCAATCGAACCACATCAAACCCATCCGCTAAGGATTGATCTTGCTCAGCTTGATCCTTGGTCTGGTAATCAGGCGCGATCACTAATACGGAATGGCCTTTTGCCACCAGCCCCCTCGCCAAACGTGCAATTGAAATGGGCACGCCACCGACAAACGGCAGGTAATTGTTGGTCATCATCGCAATGCGCAAAGGGCGTTTTAGAAACGGGCTTAGGTCGAGATCATAATTTGGGTAATAATCTTTTTCTTCAAACACCGCGCCATAAAGTTTGACGGCGATAATGATCAACACCGCCATAATTAATAGAAAATTGAGGTGCCCCACATAAAATAAGGAATGCACAAAAAACCACAGGCTTTCGAGATGTTTCATTATCGGGTGCTGGCCGATGTCGAGTTTGTGTTCATTGATGCTGATTTGCGCGCCATCCACATCCACCGAGACATAATGGTAATAACTGGTGTCATCATTTATCACCAAACCGCCTGCTCCACCGGTCGTGACATAACGCACATCGTTTTTCTCGCGTTGATCAAACAGATGTAAATTGGCGGAAAAAACCACGTCAACTTGATAACGTTCAAACAGCGCAATTAAGCCGGTTCGAAACCGCTCCGAAGCTGGATCTTGTGCTAAATACTGACTATCAAAATCCACCGCTGGCTCTTCACCAACATCCCACAAAGGTTGCGCAATAAACACAAAACGATTTTGTGCTTGGGTTTGTTTTAAACGCTTTTCTAACCACTGCAATTGAAAGCGATAGGTTTCTTCACTGGTACCATCTAAAAAGGCAAAGAACTGATTGCCCTGGGTGAGTGTGTAAAAAAAAGGGCCAAAATGACGATAAAAATGTACCGCCCCCAAAGCTTCCGTTTCGTTTGGCCCAACTGTGAGTAAATAGGGTTTTTCTAAGTGCTCTAGTGTGCGATATAAAGCACGGTATTTATCTTCACCGCCGCCACTAACCGCATTGCCTGCCGATATGACAAACGCCGCTTCATCGCGATTTAGCAAAGGAACCATATTACGTTCAAATAGACCGACCGAATTATTGATGTTACCTACCACTGCAAAGCGATAAGTTTCAGCATTTAAAGGTTGTTCAATTGCAGTCAATTGATGGCCATGCACCGATTGAAAATCGGTTTCGATGAAAAACAGATACAGTCGATAACCTAAAATGGCGACAATCATCGCAATTAAGCCAAATACCACTCGTTTTCGCAGCGTTCGACGCATATTACGCTCCTGCTTTTTGATCTAATGGTTTAGGTCGTAACCAATGAAAAGTGACCGCCAGTCCGATCAACATGCCTAAATAAATGGTTAAGGCTCGCCAGACCACTACCGCCAACACCAGGTGTGTGGTTAACAGATCGGCCGAAAAGAAGCCGCCAAACACGCCTTCGGCAATACCGGAACCACCCGGCGTGGGCGAAAAATACATAATGAAGGTGGTCACCACCATTTTGGCGAGCGTGATCCAATAGGATAAGTCATAACCCAGTGCCCAGAAAATCAGCGCTGGAAACGAAAACAAAGCGATTAAAAACACCGCCGTACTTAATACCGACGCGCTCACCCAAAACCAACCGCCCGCAAAATACATTCGAAAACCGCGACTGAAGCGACGCATCTCACGAATCCAATGACGTTTAATGGTGACAAAACGCGCTTGGGACAATAGATTAATCCGGCAAAGCCCGGCCATCAACGCCAGTAAAAGCCGTATCAACCAATCGGTTTTAAACAGCACCAGGAAAAAGCCTAAAGCATAAGTGCCAATGGCCAGCCAAAACCCGGTTTGAATAAGGCCGCGCGCCTCACCGCCCAAGTCAGGCAACCAGGCCCATAAAATAGGTGCGGCACTAAAAATCATCAAAATCGCCAACACCGTGCGAATAGTTGTCGCTGTCATCGCCGCACCAACCGGCACCGCATGGCGGCGCAAAAACCAGACTTGCGCCACACCTCCGCCAGTCGCAAGCGGGGTAATATTAGAGACAAAAATATTCAAAAACACCAATTGCGCCATATCTTGCAATCGAATGGCGTAGCCTAATGCCTTAAGCGTAAACCAAAGCCGTAGACCATCCGCCGCAAAATAGACTAGCAACAAGCCGATGGCTGACACTAAAAACACGGGATTTAGAAGCGCATTATCCCACTGCCAGCGTGCCCCCTCGACTTGAAGATACACAGACAAAACGCCCAATGCAGTCAGTGCAATAAACAAAACCGCCATCCACATCCATTGAAGCGCACTAAAGCGAATGGGCAAGCGATTGGCTTCCACAGAATCATGATGAGGGTTGTTCAAGTTATTCCTTTCAGGGACAGATCAAAAGACTGATTTTATCACGAGCGCTTAATTATCTAAGGCGCAATTCGCATTTGCCCTTTAAATCACTCGCCCCGTCTCGCATTTATTAGCACCGAATATGTCATCACCATTTGATGTAAAACGAAGTACCAGGCCTGGTGGTTGGTTCGAACCTATTATTTCACCAAACCGTCATGCCAAATTCGGTGGTTTGAGCTAGAATAGATGGAATTACGCACACAATTTCGCTCATCAAGGCTTTAAGAATGAACACAACACCTGAACAAATCGATCAACCGATACAACCAGTTTACTTTAACCGCGAACGCAGCTTATTAGAATTTAACCGTCGAGTGCTAGCGCAAGCTAAAAACCCGGAAATTCCGTTGCTAGAGCGTTTGAAGTTTTTGTGTATTTCCAGCAGCAATATGGATGAGTTTTTTGAGGTGCGTTTAGCCAGTTTGATGGAGTTATCAAAAGACCCAGGCGCACGCACTCAACCAGATAATATGGCACCCAAAGAAGCCATCGCCATGCTGACCGAAGTGGCGCATGAGGTGGTAAAAGACCAGTACAACACGCTTAACCATATTTTGATTCCCGCGCTGGAAAAAGAAAACATTCGGTTTGTGCGTCGTAATCATTGGAACGACAAGCAGAAAGAGTGGATTCGTAATTATTTCTTAGATTCCCTTAAGCCAGTATTAAGCCCAATGGGGCTGGATCCGTCGCACCCTTTCCCGAAAATTTTGAACAAGAGTTTGAACTTTATCGTGTCGCTTGAAGGTAAAGACGCATTTGGGCGTTCGAATGGTTTGGCGATTGTGCAGGTGCCACGCTCCTTGCCACGCTTAATAAAGCTGCCTCCTGAAGCGACTGACGGCGAAAACGATTTTGTATTTTTATCTTCGGTTTTGCACTCAAATGTCGCTAACCTTTTCCCCGGCATGACCGTGACCGGCTGTTATCAGTTCCGTGTCACACGCAACACCAACTTGTTTATTGATGAAGAAGAAGTCGATGACATTATGAGTGCGCTGCAGGGCGAGCTTTATGGGCGCCAGTTTGGTGATGCAATTCGTTTAGAAGTCGCTGACAACTGCCCACCGGCGATGGTGGAATATTTGATGAACCGCTTTAAGCTGGATGAAAGCGCACTTTATCAAGTGCGTGGCCCGGTGAACTTACATCGTTTAGACGCGGTGCCGAACATGGTGAATCGTCCAGACTTATTATTCCAACCTTTCTCGGCACGCCAGTTAACGCCACAAAAAAATAGCAAAACCGCCTTCCGTTTGTTTACACGCAAAAAAGAAGCCGACAATTTGTTTGATCAAATTCGTGACAAGGATATTTTGCTGCATCACCCTTACGATGCCTTTGCGCCGGTAATTGATTTCTTAAATCAAGCCGCAAAAGACCCCGATACCTTAGCGATTCGCATGACACTTTATCGTACTGGTGATAAGTCCGCGATTATTGATGCGTTGGTGCGTGCGGCTAAAAACGGCAAAGAAGTTACCGCGGTGGTGGAGTTGCGCGCCCGTTTTGATGAAGATAACAATATTCAACAAGCCACCCGTTTGCAGGATGCAGGCGTGCATGTGGTATATGGCGTAGTGGGTTATAAAACCCACGCCAAAATGATTTTGGTGGTACGACGTGAAGACCAAAAATTGCGCCACTATGTACATTTGGGCACCGGTAACTATCACCATATCACCAGCCGTTTTTATACCGACTTTGGTTTATTTACTTGTCGCCCGGCGATTGGGCGCGATGTCACCAAAATTTTCCAACAACTCACTAGCTTGGGCAATACCAATGATTTAGAAGTCGTGTTGCAATCGCCTTTCACCTTGCACAGTGGCATGCTAGAACGCATTGCACGCGAAGCGGAAAATGCACGCCAAGGTAAACCAGCTCGAATCATCGCCAAGATGAACGGTTTGCAGGAAAAACAGATTATCGATGCACTTTATGCCGCCTCACAAGCCGGCGTACAGATTGACTTAATTGTGCGTGGTATTTGCAGTTTGGCGCCCGGGATTCCCGGCTTATCGGACAATATACGAGTGCGTTCAATCATTGGGCGTTTTTTAGAGCATCACCGTGTTTATTACTTTGAAAACCACGGCCAAGAACCACAACTTTATTGTTCCAGTGCGGATTGGATGAGTCGCAACCTGCTCGCACGTGTGGAGACCTGTTTTCCGATTTTGGATGCCGATTGTTTTCAACAGGTATTTACTGAAGGGCTCGCCATTTATTTGGAAGACACCACCTCGGCCTGGGAACTTCAGGCGGATGGCTCTTATAAACTGCATGAACTTGCACAAGACGAAGTGGCGTTTAACGCTCAACTCTCGTTAGTTGAAAAATACAGTGGCCAATTGGAATCTTAAGGTTCGGTTAAATCAAATTTGGTTTGATTGGTCAAACCGAGTAAACTACGCGCAAATTAGTTAGATGTGACCTTATGACAACTTCATCCGATAATGATCTTTATGCGGCGATAGACTTGGGATCGAACAGTTTCCATATGATCGTCGCGCGCGAAGTCCACGGCCAATTGCAAGTGGTGGACAAACATAAAGAAATGGTGCGCTTACGTTCTGGCTTAGACGGCCTAAATAACTTAAGCGAAAACGCCGTCACCAATGCACTCGAATGTTTAGAACGCTTTGGCCAATTGATCAAAAATATCCCCAGCCAAAATGTCCGCGCAGTGGGGACTAACACCTTACGTAACGCCAACAACAGCCGTGCATTTTTAATCGCGGCGCGCAAAGCACTTGGTCATCATATTGAAATTATCTCCGGTCAAGAAGAAGCCCGCTTGATCTTTTTAGGCGTAGTGCATGGCTTACCAAGCAGTGATGAACAACGTTTGATTATGGATATTGGCGGCGGCAGCACCGAATATATCATTGGACGCGGCTTTAATAACAACCACCTCACCAGCACCGAAATGGGTTGTGTTAGTTTCAGCTCACCTTTTTTTGACGAAGATATTGTCACCACCGAGCGCATGAATAATGCCATTGCCAGTGCTCGTCAAATACTGCGGCCACACCGTCGTATTCTAACGAACTTGGGCTGGGATGCAACTTACGGTGCCTCCGGCACCATTAAGTCTATCGGCATTTTATTGCAAGAAAACGGCTGGACGGATGGCCACATTACTCTTGATGGGCTTCAAGCGTTACGCGGTGAAATGATTAAAGCCGGCAGCGTACAAGAGTTAAAGTTAAACGGTCTAAAAGACGATCGGCGTCCGGTGTTAGCGGCCGGTTTAGCGATATTAATTGCAACCTTTGATGAATTAAATATTCAACAAATGCAAGTAAGCTCTAACGCCTTACGTGAAGGTTTGGTGTTTGATACCCTAGGGCGTATGTTTGCTGAAGATTCGCGTGAAGCTAGTGTGCGTGCCATGCAGACCTGGATGAAGGTAGATACACAGCAAGCTCTCCACGTTGCGCAATCGGCGCGTAAATTTTTTAACCAAGCTCATAATATTTGGCACCTACACGATAGCGAATACGACTATCCCAAGTTATTAGAATGGGCCTGTCAACTTCATGAATGCGGCATGGCGTTAAGCTACAAACGCTACCGTCATCATTCGGCTTATTTAATTGAGCAATCAGACATGGCTGGCTTTACCAACCAAGAAAAACAAATGCTGGCGGCGATGTTATTAAATCATCGCGGTAAATTTGTGGTCGAAGCTTTCGAAAACTTGCTAGAACCCCATAACCAAAAATTGATTTTTTTGACCGTTTTACTGCGTTTAGCCGTGCGCATCCATCGTGGCCGAGATTTAGAAGTACCAGAAATACTCTTAATGATTCAAGAGGGTCATGCGATTCATCTTAAGTTTGAAGAGGACTGGTTAAAAAACCACCCACTCTCTTTGTTAGATTTGGAAATTGAAGCCAAACGTCTTGAAGCCGCTGGCTTTAGCTTAAGTTTTGCTTAACCCATTTAACCACCAGGCCTGGCACTAGTGTCCGGAATAATTTCTGATGCATCATAGCCAGGCCTCACAACAGCGACATCTGTAGTTTGTCATAGTGCTCTTTCTGTTGTTTTCGCCTGTAGTAGTCACTTACCTGGCTAGGACGCT